>JALYQJ010000228.1 GCA_030855875.1 Acidobacteriota bacterium | reverse complement strand
ATAACTCTCAATCGAACAATCTTTTTTCGTAAAGCAAACGCCCGAAGCGACATCGAAACGCCAGCCGTGAAGATCGCATTCGACAATGCCGCCGTAAAGCCGCGAATCGGCGAGCGGATAGGCTTTGTGCGGGCAGAAATTTTCTATCGCGTGGAATTTTCCGCCGACGTTGAAGAGCGCGACTTCCGATCCGTCTTTAAGTTTAACGGTTGCGCCGCGTCCCGGCGGAACGGATTCGACTTTGCCGATTGTGTGCAGTTTTCCTTCGCGCTTCGGTTTATGCTTATTATCACGATATTTTGACATCTTTATATTTCAGATTCCAGATTCCAGATTCCAGATTTGGTTTAACTTTAAAGTTTGAAATTTGGAATTTGGAATCTGGAGTTTAGTTTGGCGCAGATAAATCGCAAATCGCAAATCTGAAATCGAAAATGTTTGTGCTTGCTTTATTCGGCGCGGTCAATGAAAATAATACCAATTAATGAAATCTGAGGTTATACAAATGAGTGAAAAAACCTTTTCGGAAAATGCGCGGCGCAGGTGTCGTGAGATTATGACGGCGAATGTGCGGACGGCGGCGCGGGAAATGACTCTGCGCGAAACGGCGGCGATAATGCGCGACGGCGATATGGGCGCGGTTCCAATTGTCGAAGCCGGAAAGCTCGTCGGCATTGTCACCGACCGCGATATTGTCGTGCGGGCGATTGCCGAAGGAAGAAATGCCGACGCGCCAATCGGCGAAGTGATGACGACCGAAATTTTTTCGGTCAAACCCGACGATTTCGTTTTTGAAGCGATTCGTCTGATGGGCGACAAACAAATCCGGCGCGTTCCGGTGGTATCCGAATCAGGTGAACTCGCCGGAATTATCGCAATGGCGGACGTTGCGCTGGAAATGGAAGACGAACGCGAAATCGCCGAAACTCTCGAAGAAATTTCGAGCGGCGCGAGTTTTTGGAGAAAATGATGAATTATGAACGCTGAACGATGAATGTTTTTATTCAGCATTCAGCGTTCAGCATTCAGCATTTTATTTTATGGCTAAATCAATCAACCGTTATTTTCATTTTCTGGCTTCATCGAATAATGCCAAGCCTTCGGGCAGACTGTGGCTTCCGGCGGCGGATGTTTATCAAACGCCGGAAGGCTGGCTCGTCAAAGTCGAACTCGCCGGAGTTTCAGCCGAAGAAATCGAAATCGAAATCGAAGGCAATTCGCTTTATATCGCCGGAATTCGCCGCGATAAATCGTGCGCGGTCGGAGGAACTTTTCACCAGATGGAAATTACTTACAGCCGTTTCGAGAAAACCCTGCAATTTCCCGCTTCGATTGAGGGCGCGAGCATCGAACACAACTTTGACAACGGTTTGCTGATTATTCACTTGCGAAAGGGAGAAAAATGATATGCCCGAAGTTTTAGAACCGACTCAAACGCAAACTTTTCCGCGCAGTCAGACGGAAATTAATTATTTTTCCGAAACGGAAGAAATTATTTACCCGGAACAGCGCGAGGACGATATGGGAGAAACCAGTTTTCATTACAGAGTGATTTCCGATCTAATGCAGATGTTGAGAATGTTTTTCCGCGAACGCGAAGATGTTTTTATGACGGGAAATATGAACATTTATTACGTCGAAGGAAATCCTTACAAATGGTTCGCGCCTGATATTCTGGTCGCGTTCGGCGTTCAGAATCACGAGCGAAGCGTTTATAAAATCTGGCAGGAAAAAGTTTTTCCGCAGGTCGTTTTTGAAGTCGCGTCCGACCGAACCTGGAAAAATGACGTGAGCGGCAAACTGAAACTTTACGAGCAACTCGGCGCGGAAGAATATTACATCTTAGATTCGGAATTTAAATATCTGCCCTCGCCGCTGATGGCTTTTCGCCGCGAAAACGACGCGCTTTTGCCGGTTGAAATCTCCGGCGACAAGGTTTTTTCGCCGCGTTTGAATCTGGAAATCGTGCGGACGGAAAACAATTTTCGTTTATTTAATCCGCAAACCGGGGAATTTCTTTTGACGCTGGAAGAATCCGAAGCAGAGAAGAAAAATTTTGAATCACGGGCAATCACGGCGGAAATGGAACTCGAACTATTGAAAGCTGAAATCGAGAAATTAAAAAAACAAAATAATTAGTTTATGGCTGAAGAGAACACACAAAATCAAACTGAAACTAAAGATAACGCGGCGAAGCAATTTGAAATCGCGGTTTTGCCTTTGCAGAATACGACGATGTTTCCCGATACGGTCGTGCCTTTGTCGGTCGGTCGGTCGCGTTCGGTGAAAGCCGTCGAATCGGCACTTTCGACCGAAGAAAAATTGATCGCCTGCGTCACGATAAAAACCTCCGAAGTCAACGGCAGCGACGCTAAACCGATTGATCTCTACGAAGTCGGAACAATCGTCAATATCAAACGGATGATGCGAAACGACGACGTGATGCAGCTTATAGTGCAGGGCGTTGATCGCGTAAAAATTCTGTATTGGGCGCAGGAAGAACCTTTTTTGAAGGCGAAAGTCGAAATTCTGCCTGAATTAACAGTGACCGACCACGAAGAAGTCGAAGCTTTAAAACGCAATATTCACGGAATGATTCAGGAGGCTTTGACGATGCTGCCGCAAGTTCCGCCCGAAGTTCGGATGGCGGTCATCTCGCAAAACGATCCGGTGCAGCTTTCTTATTTTCTGGCTTCGGTGCTGCAGCTCGGAAATGAAACCGAGCAGAAAATGCTCGAAGCGGCAACGGCGGACGAACTTCTGACGCTGACACACGCGGCTCTGGCGCGCGAACTGGATATTATGCAGATTCGCACGAAGATTGCGACCGAAGCGCAGGGCGAAATGGACAAAGCGCAGCGCGATTATATTTTGCGCCAGCAATTAAAAGCGATTCAGAAGGAACTCGGAGATGACGAAAACGGCGAAAAAGCCGAAGCCGATCAGATGCGCGAACGTCTGGAAACGGCGGATTTGCCCGAAGACGTGCGAAAGGAATCCGAGCGCGAGCTAAAACGAATGGAGCAATTGCCGCAAGCCGCGCCGGATTATCACGTTATTCGCACGTATCTCGAATATATTCTGGAACTTCCGTGGAAAAAATCGAGCGAAGAAAAACTCGATTTGAACGAAGCCGCGAAGATTCTGGACGAAGATCATTACGGTTTGGAAGACATCAAAGAGCGTATTCTGGAATCGCTCGCCGTCGTCAAACTGCGACCCGATTCAAGAAGTCCGATTATTCTTTTCGTCGGACCGCCGGGAGTCGGAAAAACATCTCTCGGTCGTTCGATTGCGCGGGCTTTGGGACGCGAATTTGACCGCATTTCGCTCGGCGGCGTGCGCGACGAGTCCGAATTGCGCGGTCATCGGCGAACCTACGTCGGTTCGATGCCAGGCAGAATTATTCAGACCTTAAGGCGCGTCGGTGTCAACAATCCGGTTTTGATGCTCGACGAAATTGATAAAATGGGCAACGATTACCGCGGCGATCCGGCGGCGGCTCTGCTCGAAATTTTAGACCCGGCGCAAAACGATACTTTCCGCGATCATTACATTGATTTGCCGTTCGATTTGTCGAAGGTATTTTTTATCGCCACGGCGAATCAACTCGGACCGATTGCGATGCCTTTGCGCGACAGAATGGAGATTATTCAGCTTGCCGGATATTCCGACGCGGAAAAACTGAATATCGCCAAACAATATCTGCTGCCGCGCCAGATCAAGGAAAATGGCTTGGCGGCAGACCAGATCGAAATCACCGACGACGCGATAAATCTTTTGACAGCCAGATATACGCGCGAAGCCGGAGTTCGGCAGCTCGAAAGAACAGTCGGCAATTTAGCCAGAAAAGTCGCGCTCAAAGTCGCGCAGGGTTCGACGGAAAAAGCCGTGATTACGGCAAACGAAATCAAAGGTTATCTGGGAGTGCCGCGTTTTTACCCGGAAGAAGCGCGTTCGGAACTTCCCGCCGGAGTTGCGACCGGAATGGCTTGGACGGAAATGGGCGGCGAAGTTCTTTTTATCGAAGCGACGATGCTTCCGGGCGGCGGTGGTTTGACATTGACGGGACAACTCGGCGAAGTGATGAAGGAATCGGCGCAGGCGGCGCGTTCGTATCTTTGGTCGCACGCTTCGGAATTCGGTATTTCGCCCGAAGCGATTAAAGAAAATGGCGTTCATGTTCACGTTCCCGCAGGCGCGATTCCAAAAGACGGACCGAGCGCGGGTGTCACGATGGCTTCGGCGATGGCTTCGCTTTACACCGGCAGAAAAGTGCGAAGCGATACGGCGATGACCGGAGAAATCACGCTTTCGGGATTGGTCTTTCCGGTCGGCGGAGTTAAAGAAAAAGTTCTCGCGGCGCATCGGGCGGGAATTCGCCGAATAATTTTGCCCGAACGAAACGAAGCCGACACGGAAGAAATCCCCGAAGACGTTCGCAAGGAATTGGAAATTATCCCGGCAAAATATATCAGCGACGTTTTAAGTGCCGCGCTCGAAACCGAACAAAGTGTCCCGAAAGGCGAAAATTACGTCATTCCCGACGCGAAAACTTCAGACGGCAGCGGCGAGCCGCTAATTGCTAAAGAGAAATAATTTTTATTTCTCTTCAATTTATTAAGAGGCGGTTAAAAGCCGCCTTTTTTATTTGATAAAAGCGGGCGAAAATTGTTTTAATTAATCGAAAAGTTATTTTTCAAATTTTTTAATCAATTTTTCTATTAACAGTTGGAAAAATAAAGCGAAATAGGTGTATGCTTAATAGTTAATGTTTGGGGCGAAAGTCTTCTCTTTAACAGAAGCTCTGGCGGTTTTTAAAGAGCGATTCTCTTCCTTATTCAAACAATAATTTAACAACTAAATTTTAAACGGAAATTTAATATAAAATGGCATTTAAGTCTTTGTTCAGTTTATTTTCGAGCGATTTGGCGATTGATCTCGGCACGGCGAACACGCTCGTCTACGCCAAAGGTCGCGGCATCGTCGTTTCGGAGCCTTCCATCGTCGCAATCAATAAAGTGACGAATCAAGTTGAAGCCGTTGGGCGCGACGCAAAAGAAATGCTCGGCAGAACGCCGGGAAATATTGTCGCAATTCGTCCGATGAAAGACGGCGTGATCGCCAATTTTGAAGTGACGGAAAAAATGCTTCAGCATTTTATTCGCAAAGCGCATAACGGCAAAAGCTGGGTGCGTCCGCGCGTCGTCATCGGTATTCCGTCGGAAATCACGCAGGTCGAACGCCGCGCCGTCGAAGACTCGGCTTATCGCGCCAAAGCGTCGGAAGTTTACTTGGTCGAAGAAGCGATGGCGGCGGCAATCGGCGCGGGGCTGCCGATCACCGAACCGCACGGAAATATGGTCGTTGACATCGGCGGCGGCACGACCGACATCGCCGTTATTTCGCTTTCCGGTATCGTTTATTCACGCGCTGTGCGCGTCGCCGGAAACGAGATGGACGAAGCCTTAACGCAGTTTATCAAGCGTAAATACAATCTTTTAATCGGCGAGCGCACCGCCGAAGCCATCAAAATCGCGCTCGGCTCGGCGTTTCCGCTCGACGAACCGCTTTCGATGGACGTGCGCGGACGAAATCTCATCGAAGGTATTCCGAAAACCATCACAATTACCGACGAAGAAATCCGCGAAGCACTTTCGGATTCGATTTCGACGATTATCAACGCCGTTCGCGTCGCGTTAGAGCGCACACCGCCGGAACTTTCCGCCGATATTGTCGAACGCGGAATCGTTTTAACCGGCGGCGGTGCGCTGCTCAAAAATCTCGATAAACGCCTGATGATAGAAACCGGCTTGCCGGTCGTCATCGCCGACGATCCGCTCTCCTCGGTCGTTCTCGGCACGGGCAAAATGCTTTCGGACATCGAACTCTTAAAGCGCGTAAAATGGGACAATTCATTAATGACAGGTAGTTAATGGTGGATGGTGAATGATGAATGATGAATTAAAAATAAATTCTCTCATTCATCATTCATCATTCATCATTCACCATTAAAGAAATGGCAGAGCGAAGTCAAAAAGAAGTATGGCGATTGACACCGTGGCTGATGATTTTTCTTCTTTTGGGTAATTTTATCCTGATGGCGTTTGACGCGCGTGAGATTAATTCAGGTCAGAGAATCGTGCGCGTCTGGGCGCAGGTCGCGGCTGATTTCGTGCAGTCGCCGGTGACGAGCGTCAGTTCCGCCGCTTCCAATTATTTTCGTTCAATCGCCAATCTGCGAACCGCTCAAACCGATAACGATCTGCTCAAACAGCGCATTCAGGAACTCGAAGTCGAAATCAAACAAACCGCTGAATTGACGGCGGAAAACGAGCGTCTGAAATCGCTTCTCAATCTGAAGGAACAAAGCAAATATAAGATTCTGCCCGCGAAAATCATCGGGCGCGATCCGTCCGTCTGGTTCGATTCTTCGATTATCAATCGCGGCAGTCTCGACGGCGTGAAATTGAATATGCCGGTCGTCACCGACGGCGGTATTGTCGGGCGCGTGACGGCGGTCAGTCCTTTGACGGCGCAGATTGATTTGATCACCGCCGTCAAGGAAAGATCGAGTCTTGGTTCGCTGATCGGAGAAGTCGGCACGCCGAGCGCACTCGGTGTCGTCAGCGGCACGGGAAAAAAAGATTTGATCGAAATGCGCTACGTGCCGGGCAGCGTCGAAGTTAAAACAGGCGACGTAATATACACATCGGGACAAGAAGGAATTTATCCGGCTGGCTTGAAAATCGGTGAAATCGTCGAGGTCATTTCCGGCTCGGCGACTACGGCTCACCAAATTTTTATTCGTCCGAGCGGCAAACTGAATTCGATGCAGGAAGTCGGCGTTTTGCTTTATGAGCCGCCCGCGCGCCCTGAATTTGAACAGAAATTGCCGAATGCTTTGAAGGAAGAAAAGAGAAAGTAATTTTTCGTCAATGGAACAAGTAAAAATTACAATTGCATTAATCATCGCCATTTTGCTGCAATGGACGCTTCGCAATGTCGCCGAACCGCTGGCGTATATTGATTTTCCTTTGATCATCGTCGTTTATGCCGCCTTACAGCGAAACGCTATTCGAGCCATCATTTTCGGAACGATTGCGGGCATTGCGGTTGATGCTTTAAGCGGCGGTCTTCTCGGCGCAAACGGATTCACTAAAACCTTGATCGCATTCGCCGTTTCAGAGGTCGCGCGGCGGGTCTACTTAGACAACCTTTTATTGCGGATACCCGTCATAGCAGGTGCTTGTTTGCTCGATGATCTGGTTTATTACGGAATGCACCGACTGTTAGGACAAGAGCCGTCGGCGCAGGTTTTAGAGATTATCGCTTATACGCTTATTGGAACGACAATCGTCGGAACGCTCGTTTACTTGATGATGGAAAGATTTGTCGCCGAAAGTCCGATGCGGCGCAAACGCGATATGTTTCCGCAGCGACGGCAAACGCGGCGGCGCAATCCGATTCGGTTGAATAAATAATTTAAATAGCTGCGGAAAGTTTGATGGGAATTTTACCCGACTGGCTTACTGCAACTACCTGCAGCTTACTGAAAACTACCTGCAACTTTTTAGAAACTTTTTATGAAGATCAACGACTACACGCAGAATCTGAGTTTGAGAATCGGTTCGATTCACCTAATCGCCTTTGTGTTGCTGGCTATTCTCGGCGTGCGGCTTTATTACCTGCAAGTCGTTAAAGGCGAATATTACAGCGAGCGGGCGGAAAATCAGCGGATTCGGATGATTCCGATTCCCGCGCCGAGAGGTGCGATTTTCGACCGCAACGGGAAAATTCTGGTTGATTCGCGCCCGACTTATAACGTCACGCTATCCAACGAACCGATCAAAAAAATTAACGTCAACGACCGCGTTGAAGAATACGCCGACGGCTTAAATCTCGAACCTCAGTTTGTCGTCGAACGGCTCGGTTTAATCAAAAAACAGCCTGAATTTGAAACGATGGTTTTGAAGGAAAACGCCACGATGCAGGACATCAGTTGGGTCGAATCGCACAATCTGGAATTTCCCGAACTGCGCGTCGAACTTCAGCCGCAGAGATTTTATCCGCACGGCACGATTCTGGCGCACGTTCTAGGTTACGTCGGCGAAATCAGCCCGAAACAACTCGAAAAACCGGAAATCATCGAAAAAGGTTTTCGTCCCGGCGATATTGTCGGCAAAGGTGGACTCGAACAATATTATGACGAATTTCTGCGCGGAAAACCGGGTTATCGAAAGGTTATCGTTGACAGTCGCGGACGTGTGCAAGATGAAATTGAAGTCGTTCAGCCGCAAGCCGGACAGGATTTGATTTCGACGATTGACCTCGATTTGCAGCTTGCCGCCGAAGAAAAATTGGCGACTTCCGCCACAAAGCGCGGAACTATTATCGCTACCGATCCGAATAATGGCGAGATTTTGGTGATGGCTTCGCTGCCTTCATTTGACCCGAACATTTTTATTCAGGGAAGTTCAAATCCCGAAGGTCGCAAGCAAATCGCCGCTTATTGGCAGGACGAAACCAGACCGCTTTATAACCGCGCGATTCAAGGACGCTATCCGCCGGGTTCGACGTGGAAAATTCCCGAATCGGTCGCCGCATTGCAGCAGGGCGTGATTACCGTCAAAAATTCCAATGTCGCCTGCGGCGGCGGCATTCAAATCGGCAATAAATTCACGCGTTGTATGGGAAGTCACGGTTCGCCGCCGCTTTCGTATGCGATTACCAAATCCTGCGACGGTTATTACTACCGTTTGGCTTTGAAAATGAAACTCGAAGGTTTGATTGAAATGGTCGAGATGTTTGAATACGACAAGCGAACCGGCGTTGATTTGCCGAACGAAAAAACCAGTCAGACCCCGAAATCATTCAGGTCTTACGTCGAAAAGCGCGACGGCGGAAAATGGAACGATATTGAAACCGTCTACGCCTCAATCGGTCAGGTAACGGTCAATGTTACGCCGATTTCGATGCTTCGCGCCGTTTCGAGCATCGGAGTTAAAGGTAAAATGTATATTCCGCATTTCTTAAAGGAATTTAAATCCATCAGTGCAATCGGCGAGGCGGGCAGCGATACATACGTTCCCGAACGGCAGGGTTTCGGCTTTCAGCATCCCGAACCGAAATTAATTCCGATGACAACCGAACAGGAAGACCTCGTGGTCAAAGGTATGTGGGCGGTTGTGAACGAGGGCGGAACGGGCGCGGGTATCAAAATTCCGAATTTTGAAATCGCCGGAAAAACCGGCACGGCGCAGGTCGCATCGCTCGGAAAGGATGTCGGCGCAAATAAAGACCATTCGTGGTTTGTCAGTTTCGCTCCGGCTTATAAACCGGAGATCGCCGTTATCGCGCTGATCGAAAATTCCGGTTTCGGCGGCACCCACGCAGCTCCGGCGGCAAAAGGCGTTTACGAAGCGTATATGCTGAAAAAGGGAATTTCACACGAAGTTCAGGAAATAGCTAAGAAATAGTCGAGAGTGGAGAGTGGAGAGTCGAGAGAAAAATTCTTTCTGGCTCTCTACTCTCTACTCTCTACTCTCCACTCAAAAGAAATGGCAGCGATTATCGAAAAACGCGATTTACGGGATTTTGACTGGTTGACGGCTGTGCTTGCCGTCGCCATCGTTTGTTTCGGCATCTGGCAAATCCACAATGCCCAGCCTGAAATGCCTTACTGGTCGAAGCAAATCATCGGTTTGGGTATCGCGCTGGTCGCTCTGATCGTCGTCGCTTTTACCGATTACCGCCGGATTATTGATGCCGCACCGATTTTTTACGTCGGCGGACTGATTTTGCTGATTCTGGTTCTCACGCCTTTGGGAGTGAGAGTAAACGGGCAGCAAGCGTGGCTCAAACTTCCAATTATCGGGCAATTTCAGCCGTCGGAGTTTGTTAAAATTCCCGTCGTTTTAATGCTCGCCAAATATTTCGGTGTCCGTCAGGCAGGAACACTGCGTTTTAAGGAAATTTTGATCGGCGGCGCGATCTTAGCCGCGCCGCTCGGTTTGATCCTGCTCGAACCGGATTTGGGACAGGCGATAACTTATTTTCCGATTTTGGCGGTTGTTTTGTTTTTGTCTGCGGTAAAGGTTCGTTATGTAATTCTTACAATCGTTGTTATCGCCGTGATGATGCCAGTCGGTTACTGGGTCGGCGTACAGACCGGAAAATTGAAAGGCTATAAAAAAGAACGCATTGACG
>JALYQJ010000208.1 GCA_030855875.1 Acidobacteriota bacterium | reverse complement strand
TTGCCGCCGAATAAATTGTAGAAATCGAGCCGCGCATTTTCGGTTTTATATTCGCGCCAGCTTATTTCGGTAATGTCCGCCAAAACCTTCGTGCTGCTCGCCGCGCCGACTTCTGGAAGCGGAATGTTTGCCGGTTCAGACAGTTTTTCTTCGGGATTTGTTCGACCGTCAATCTTAAAACCGGCTTTCTGTGTTCCGATTTGCGGCTTTACTCGCCGAATGCCGCCGAACGGCGCGAGCCAATCTTTCTGCGGCAGATTTTCGATGTTAAAGCGATTAAAATTTTCCCAAGTTCCGGCATCAATCTCCGCCGGAAGCGCGTTTGAAGCGAGCCAGTTCCGCACGAAGCCGCCGTTTTCAATCTGCTGCAAATCGTTCTGCGCCGGAACGGTGAGCAGGGAGCAGTAAGCGGTTAGCAGAACGAACAAAAGCGTCTGCAAAAGGCTTTGAACTTTGAACTTTGAACTTTGAACCTTGAACTTCATAAAGCGTTTTTAGTCAAAACGAATGTCGCGCGATAACGGTCGGCGCGGTAAAACGTGCGAACGGATTCAACCGCCAGATTCGATTCGGTAAAGACGACGCGGTGAACGATTAAAAGCGCGGATTTCGGTTTAATCTTTAGAACGGCGGCAATCTCCTTACTCGCGCAGGTCGCTTCGAGAACTTCTTCGGCGTGGTGCATTACGATTCCGTAATTCGCTTCCAAAATTTTATAAAGCGATTCTTTTTCCAGATTTTTTCCGTCCAGATCGGGAAATCGTTTAACCGGCAAGAATGCGTCTTCAAAAGCGAGCGGCAAGTTGTCAGCCAATCGCAGGCGTTGAAAATGAAAAACCTCATCTTCCGTTTCAATTCCCAATTCCTGAGCGATTTCCTGCGCCGCATTCTCGCTCCGCGAAAGCAAAATCTTCGTGCTTGGCGTTAATCCGCGCCCGCGCATTTCCTCTGTAAATCCGATCAGATTTCTGGTGTGAACGTCTAATTTTCTTTTTGAAACGAAAGTTCCGATCCCGCGCTCCTGATAAACAAAGCCTTCTTTT
Source organism: Acidobacteriota bacterium (assembly GCA_030855875.1). Taxonomy (GTDB): domain Bacteria; phylum Acidobacteriota; class Blastocatellia; order Pyrinomonadales; family Pyrinomonadaceae; genus SXVE01. The sequence continues at coordinate 3,362 of JALYQJ010000208.1, read as the reverse complement.
TTCAAGGCATTTAAGGCTTGCCGGGCGGTCATCCGGCTGACTTTGCAAATTTCAGCCAACTCGCGCTCGGACGGCACAGCCGCGCCGACTTGTAATTCGTCGGTTTCGATTTGACGGCGGATTTCACCGTGAATTTGGGCGTAAAGCGGAACGCTGCTGATACGGTCGAGAATCAAATTCATAAACTTTTCGGCTGCAAACGATGTGGACTAGACCACTCCAGAAATAACATCAAACGTAATTTATTTCAAGAAACCTTATTCGAGAAATTTTTCGTGTCGGATCATAAGTTTGTTATTTATATTTTTATTAAACATTAAATTGCTGCAAGCAAAGGAGTTTCTTGTTGAGCAAGAGAAATTGGAGAACGAAAAGAAATAAAATGTCAACCTTTTTTTATATTTCCGTTTGACAGCAAAAGCCTTTTTCTAGTTTAATCACGTTTACAAGTGGTCTAGTCCACCAAAGCAATCCAGTAAAATTTATTTTGTCGCCCGTGCAATCCTGATGAAGTTTTTATACGTCCCGAAAAAACTCTGCTTCTACGCGCTTCTGCTGATTTGCGCCGGTTGTTCGTCGTTTATTTACGCCGCGCCGCAAACCGATTCGGTTCAAATAATACCCGAACCGAAACGAGTCGAGGCGACGGGTGAAAAATTCTCCCTCAAACCGGGAACGCGAATTTCGGCGGTGAATTCAAAATCGGAAGCCGACCGTTTCGCCGCGCAGGATTTCGTTGCCGATGTCCGGCAAACGGCGAACATCGCATTAAAAATCGGCGGCGGGCGGGATATTACAATCGGGACGCTTGAAAACAAGCGCGTTAGAGATGAATTCGCCAGAGCCAAACTCGAAATTCCGGCTGATTTGAATGCCGAAGGCTACGCTTTAATTGTGACGGCGAACAAAATAATCGTCGGCGGAGCGACCGACGCGGGAACATTTTACGGCTTGCAGACCTTGAAACAGCTTGTGCGCGGCGAAAATGCAAACGCCTACGTGCAGGGCGTGCGAATCGTTGATTATCCGACGATGCGTTACCGCGCATTTTCCGACGACATTTCGCGCGGAGTCGTGCCGACGCTCGATTACGTCAAGCGGCAAATCAGGACGTTTGCGTATTTCAAGATGAATATGCACTCGCTCTATATGGAACACACGTTTGCGTCCGAAACGCATCCGCTTTTCGCGCCCGAAGAGGGAAGTTTCACCGCCGAAGAATTAAGGGAAATCGTCGCTTACGCCCGAAATTATCACGTCGAAATTGTGCCGCAGCAGCAGACGTTCGGGCATCTGCACAAGGTTCTGAAGTTTGAAAAATACAACTCTCTCGCAGAGATTCCATATGGCGACGTTTTAACGCCGCAGGAAGAAAATTCTTACAAATTTATCGCCGATTTATACAGGGAAATTGACGGTATTTTTCCGTCGGAGTTTTTTCATATCGGTGCGGATGAAACTTTTGAACTCGGCGAAGGCAGAAGCCGCGAACAAGCGAAGGAAAAAGGCGTGGGAAAAGTCTATTTCGATCATATCAACCGCGTTCGGGATATTTTGAAGCCGCACAATCGTCAACTGATGATGTGGGGCGACATCGCGCTCAATCACCCGGAATTAATCGGCGAAATTCCGAAGGATATGATTGTGATGAACTGGGCTTACGGCGCACGGGACAGTTATACGTCGAGAATCGAGCCGTTTCGCAAAGCCGGTTTGCGGCAATTCGTTTGTCCGTCGGTCTGGAATTTCAATCAGATTTTTCCGAACAACGAGTTTGCCGCCGTCAATATCCGCAACTTTGTCCGCGACGGGCAGACGGCGGGTGCAATCGGCGTGATGAACACGAATTGGGACGACGACGGCGAGACGCTTTTTGAAATGACGTGGTATGGTGTCGGTTTGGGCGCGGCTGCCGGTTGGGAAAACGCACCGCTCGACGTTGAAAAGTTCGACCGGAAATTTGATTGGGTGTTTTTCCGAGCGGAAGGCGACGCTTTGACAAAATCAATCCGCGCTCTCGGCGCGTCGGCGAAAACGCTCGGCATCGAAAACGTCACGCCGAACGATTTGTTCTGGCAGAATCCGTTCACCGCGCAGTTTCAAAAACAGGCGCGGGAAAAACTCGAAAACGCCCGCCAATTACGTTTGAGCGTCGAAGCCGCCGAAGAAAGTTTGATTAAAAATCAACGGCGCGTCCGTCGCAACAAAGAGATGATTCCGGCGATCCGTTTCGCGGCGCAGAGGCTCGATCATCACGGGCGGCGTTTGATTATGCTCGAACAGTTCAGTCAGGTTTACTGGGACGCATATTTGAATATGTCGGACAAACCGCGCATTCGTAAATTAAGCTGGTATTCCGGCGCGATTTACAATTATCTGCGCGAAATGGCGGAAGAATCCGCCGAGTTGAAAAGAAAATACCGCGAGCTTTATCTGGCGGAAAATCGCCCGTCGCATCTCGAAAGCGTTTTGGCGCGTTACGACCGATCAATCGAAATGTGGCTCGAAAAATCGGCGCAAATAAAAACCGCGCTCGCCCGATATAACGAAAACGGCACGATTCCGCCGCCCGAAGAAATCGGACTCGGTTACAGAACTAAAAATTAAAAGAAAAAACAGAAATCCGTATCGCTTTGCAGTTTATTAGCCGATTTGGATTAGGAGAGAATATGAATCGCTTGAAAAAAATTACCTTTTTGCTGCTGTCAACAATTATCGGTTTCGGAGTGTTTTCCGGTGCGGTTTTCGCTCAACAAATTACGGCGACTGTTTCAGGGACGATTAGCGACCAGAACGGCGCGGTCGTTCAGGGCGCGACCGTGACGGCTTTGTCGAATGAAACCGGACAGACGAAAACCGCCGTCACCGGCGACGGAGGAGTTTACACAATTACGTTTTTGCCGCCTGGAACTTACAACATAACCGTCGAAAAAACGGGTTTCGCCAATGTCGTCCGCGAAAACATCCGGCTCGAAATCGCGCAGACGGCGAGCATTGACGTAGCACTCGGCGTGACCGCCGGAGAAGTTTCGGTTGATGTCGGAAGCGATGAAACGCCGATTCTGCAAACCGAAACATCGAATCTCGAAACGACCATCGAAGCCAAACTCATCGAAGATTTACCGACGGCAGACCGCAATATTTTCAACTTTGTTAATCTCGTTCCCGGCACGATTGACGCCGGATCCGCACTCGGCAATCCGGGCAGCGCAGTCGGTTCGGCGGGAAATCGCAACTTTTTCGATTCAAACTTTTCAGTCAGCGGCGGACGCGCTTCGTCAAATGATATTCTGCTTGACGGCGTAACTAACACAATCGGCGATTTCGGCGGCGTCGCCATATCGCCGCCGCAGGATTCGATC
>JALYQJ010000205.1 GCA_030855875.1 Acidobacteriota bacterium | reverse complement strand
GTCACAACATCAACGCGCAGACAGGCATTGCTTACACTTTGCAGGCTTCGGATAACGGGAAAATCATTACTTTCTCGAATCCTTCGCCGGTTTTTGTAAAAGTTCCCGCCGGACTCGGAGCCGGTTTCAACTGCCAAATAATCCAAATCGGCACAGGACAGGTGACGATTGCGCCGCAGGGAACAACGATTAATAACCGCCAAACGCACAACAAACTTGCCGGGCAGTTCAGCAAAGCGACGGTCGCGGCGTATGCGGCGAATGTTTTTGTTTTGGCGGGAGAAACCAGAAAGGTAAATCTTTTGCTCGATATGATTTCAGTGCAGCCGAGTCGCGCGTTCAGTTTTCGCAAATTAAAGGACGGTTATACGGGGAACTGCGCGAAAGTGCGTTTGGTGAGCGGCGGCAATTGGACGGACATCGGATTTGACGCTGACGACTTTTTCGATGAAACGGCGGCTCTCGCCGTCGGCTCGAATTTAGAAATTCTTTTTTACGATCAGTCCGGTAACAATAACCACGAACAGATATTGACGGGAAATTCGCTTCCAACACTTGAATTTAATTACTTCAACGAGAGAGTCGCCCGCAAATTAACGAATTCGTATGTGAATTTGGGCAATTTGTCTTCATTTTCCGAAGGTGAAGCTCATCGTTTGTTCAAAGTATCAACCGACCCGCCAGTAGGATCAGAGGTGGGATTGTTTTGGAACATCGGTAACAGCGGAGAATCGAAAAATTTCCCTTTTCAAGATGGAAACATATACGATGATTTCGGCTCGACGGTAAGAAAATTAGTCGGCAATCCGGCACTCCCGATGACCGCGTGGCGATTGTATTCGGTGTTCTCGGCTGCCAACTCGTGGCAGGCTTTTCTCGACGCGCAGTCACTTTACTCGACAACAACTAATACCGTAGGCTTCAATTCCAACTCTTCTCTCGAATCTGCTCGGTTGATGTATGACAGCGATTTTTTATTGTTCGATCAAAAACTCACCAATAGTGATCGCCAGAAAATTTGGGACAATATTGAAGCCTTTTACAATCTGACGTTTTAGATTATTGCGAAATTATTTTGTTTAGTATGTTCGGTTTATTCAGGAGAAGAAGAAGAAAATGAAGAAAACATTAGTGCAGCAAATAGAGCAGAACGGAGTCGTTTTCGGGCAGGTCAGCAGTCCGGCGGATATTGTCAAGGCGCAGGATTTTATTCACCAGCGCGTCAGCGATTTAACTCACGATTTCCTTAACAGTTCTAAAGCCAATGAGGTTATCGGATTTGCCTACGAACTCGGCGGCGGAAATTCATTTCAATTTACAGTCAAAACGCCGGGACGGATTTACACTCAAAACGGCAAGGAATTCGATTTACCGGCAGACACGACCGTGACGATTCAGCCCGCCGATGCCGAGCTTCCGCGCCTCGATTTAGTCGTTGCCGTGCTGGAAGAAAATATGGACGCGGCGTTGGCTTTGATTCCGTTTGTGCGGCTGCGAACGATTGACGAGTTCAGCGCGAACGCCACGCCGTATCCACCGCAAAACATCAACGCGCCGAGGGAAAAACACGACCGCGCCGTCGTTCAAATCAAAACCGGAACGCCCGCGACGGTTCCGGCTTTGCCGACGCTCAATTCAAATGAAGTCCCGCTGTATCTGATTGTCGTCGCGCCGACCGCCGCGCAAATTCGTGATGCCGACGTTTCGGACCTGCGCGATATTATTTTGACGCTCCGACGAATAAACGAAGTTGTTTTGCAGAACCGGCTCGACATCAACAGTCTTTTATTGCGAATCGAAGGCATTGAATCGCTCGCCAGCCAGCCGATTGATTTGAGCCACATTTTCGGGCAGATTCGCACGCTCGGCGAGATTCTGGCAGACCACGAACGACAATTAAATGCCATCCGCGATTTGCCGGAAGCGAGATTCGAGCGTCCAAAATTCCCGCTCACCCATCCCGACAGCGGCAAGATTCCGGCAGTCGGCAATCTGGTCGGCGCAGTGCCGACGGTAGATATTGACATCGGCGGATATATGAGCTTTACCGGCTCGAACGTGCCGCTTACGCCCGACAAATTCGTTGATCCCGCGCTCAATGCCCGTTTCGCGCAAAGCGCAGCTTCTAATCCGGGCAACGTGCAGACATCTACGAATTTAACTTTGAACACCGTAACGCAGCTTGCGACCGACGGTTCTACCGATTTCACCGAAAAAGCATCATCTTTTGATACGCTGCGCTCGCGTCCGGCGAGCGCGGCGCGGAATAGCCAACTGATCGAAGTCTTCGGCGGACTGGCGTTAGATAATTCGACTGCTCTGGGCGATTGGCTGACTTACGACACGATCAACGACACGCTCACGCCGCGCACGCCGCTGACCGCATTGCCAACAGCAGATCGTCCGGCGATGTTTTCGTATGGCGACGGAATCCACGTTCTGCTCATTTGCGGCAAAAGCACGACGACAAATCCGCAGATTTTCAAGCTCAATTGCGTGACCGGCGGAGTTACGGAAATTCTGACGGCAAAGCCGACCGGCGTTCAATTCTTTGGAGATTTAATCGTTGCCGGTAAGATTTTTATTGTCGCCATTCAACCCGGAACCGACGGCGCGGCTCAGTTTTGGGAATTCGACACGACCGGAAATACGTTCGTCCAAGTCGGGACGACCGGCAGTATTCCTAAATTATATCTGGATTTAGCGGGCGGCTGTCATTTGAAAAACGGACAGTTTTTGCTTTTAAGATTCGCTCCTCGACCGGAAACAAACTCGGCTAAAACGTATTATTTCACGCGCTCTGACGCGACCTGGCGCGAATATAATATTCATAATCCGAATCCCGGCGAAAACAATCCGTTTTCCGACACCGGCGACCCGTTCGGCAGAAGCTCGGCGTTGAGCCGGTTCGATATGGCGAACGTCAACGGCAAACCGATTGTCGTCGGCGGAAACTGGACGGATATGACCGGTCGCTCGCTGATTTGGGAATTCACCGGCTCAAAATGGAAATATACGACCGGAACGCACCCGACCTATCAGGACTTCGGTTTTGCCTCGACTTTAGGAGTCGTCAGCAGTCAGGCGCAGTCGCTTCCATACGGCGGCGGCACGATCTTCACCGGGCGCGATGTGTATGGCATCGGATCGGGTAAAATTTATTCGTCAATTCAAAGCGGATTAAGCGCGACGATTTTCAAAGGCAGCCCGGCGATTACGATTGCCGACAACTCGACTTTCGTGGAGTTTACAATCCCCGTTTACGCCGTCCCGTTTGATGTTTCCGGTTATTTACTAACTTTGACAGGTCAATTCGACTCGTCAAATCTAAAAATAGAAGTGAGTTTTGATAATCAAAATTATCATCAGGTCAAAGCGGACGAGTTTTTAACGGTCGGTGATTCTGCGAATCCGGGTGTTAGAAGCATCCGTTTTACGTTCTACAATTTTAAGACGACAAAGCCGATACTCTCTAAAATAAGTGAAGTATTTGATGAGGACGGCGAGGAACTGGAAAGCCGCATCATCATTCGTTACGACGCGCCGCAAACCGTTCAGGCACTGTATATTGATCGCTTTGGCAACATCACGCTTTCGCCGATTATCGAGCCGTCGGACACGACCAAAGCTCTGCTGCACAAAGTCACGCCGGTCACTAATGCCGCGCCGACGGTCAAAAACTATATCAATCGTCGTCCGTCGCGCATTAAATACACAAAGGCAAAATCCGCAGGCGTGACGGTCGCCAACGAATTAGCCACACCCGCGCGTTACGTGGATGCCAGAGCAGTCAAGGCAGCCGATAACCATCTATATAAAATTCCCGATCCGGCAGTCGCATTCGACGGGATTATTACTGTCACCGATGTAGCCGATGGAGACACCTGGATTGTCGAGTTGGAAGGCTAATTTAAAGAGTCTTCAATACAAGTTCAAAAGCCTGTCAATGACATTAAATTGAAGTCATTTTGACAGGCTTTTGAACTCTGTTTAGTAAAAGATGTGAAGAGATTTTAAAATGGCTGTTTAGTAAAAGATGTGAAGACGTTTAGCAAACGATCTGAATATCAACAGACGTTTAGCAAACGATCTGAATATCAACAGTTTTGTATCTTTTCCCGCGCAACAAACAAGAGTAAAACTGAATATT
>JALYQJ010000186.1 GCA_030855875.1 Acidobacteriota bacterium | reverse complement strand
GTCCTGATGGCATCCTGCCGTCAGAAACTGTTGGTATTAATTCAAGTTTCGGTTATACACGCCGCCAAGATGGCAGCGCGACAGCCGCCAAGATGGCGGCGTTACAACTTTTCAGACACGCTCTAAGAAAAGATGAGAATAGCCACAAAAAGGCACAAAATGCACAAAAAAGATTATTTTTAAATTTTCCTTTTGCGCTTTTTGTGCCTTTTCGTGGCTATTCCCTTTTATTTTTGCTTATCCCGAACCGACGTTAAGAAGGTCAATCATTGTAAAAGTGTAAAAGTGTTATAAAAGATTTTCCCGCCCTTCAAACGCCGATGAAATATTTCCGACTTCACTTTTTTCCGCCAAAATTGCCGCCGACATCAAAACAAACGCAATCCAAACTGCATCGGCTAAAAGCAAATGACCAAGCTGCATCACAATCGGCGCGAGCGTCAAAAGCGTCATCGTCCCGAAAGCAAATTGAATCAAAATCAAAATCGTCAAAACATTCGCCCAACGCTTGACCGAAGCATTTCCATTCGCCTTAGATTTAATCCAGCCAGCCAGAAATACAAGAAAAACGCCGACCATTATTGATAAAATCGGATGGCTGACACGAAGGCGCAGCAAAATATGCGAAGTTGCGGAAAAGTCTTTGGCGATTCCTTCGGAAAGCGTGACTGAAGGAAAAAGCATACTGCTCAAAGCCGCGACTGAACCGCTCACGCCGATCAAAAATATTCCGAAAACGCCTAAGCCGAGCAGCGACAAAACTTTCGGCTGAGATTTAAAGTTCAGCCGTTTACCGCCGCTCGCAAACCACGCCGTCAAAGTTAAAAACGCCAGTAAAATAAACGTATTTGTAAGATGTCCGATCATCCAAAACGGACGCGCCGCCGTCAAAGTTCCCGCCGTGTTTCCGGTCAAAACTAATCCCGCGCCGACGAGTGCTTCGGTGATAATAAAAACGAATGAAATCAAAGCCGTTTTTCGTATCGAATTGTATTTTTCAAATTTACGAAACGCCCAAATCACCAATGCAAACACAACCAAAAAAGCGATTCCGCTCGTGATTCGATGCGAAAACTCGATGACGGTTTTCATTTCCGGCGCGGACGGAATTACTTCGCCGTGACAGGTCAGCCAATGCTGTCCGCAGCCGTCGCCCGATTTTGAAGCGCGCAGAAAAACGCCCCACAAAATCACGACGACGTTATACGCCAGAACGAACCACGCATATTTCGCAAATTTTGATAATTTTAATTCCGCGCTCATTTTTGTTAAATTCAGATTACTGCCAAACTGCGCTCTTTAGGCGCGAAACAGTTGAAATATTTATAATTTTTTCGATTTCAGCATAGCACTATGCGTCTGAAACCGGGAAACACGATAAGATTAGAAAAACTTAATGGAAATTGAACATTTTTTTACTTGCCCGTATTGCTGGCAGGAAATTTCATTCGTTCTGGATTTATCAATCGAAGAGCAAAACTACATCGAAGACTGCGAAGTTTGCTGTCGTCCGATTCAGATTTTTTACACGGCGCAGGATTTTGAATTGACTGACTTTCAAGCCGAAAGCATTGAACAGTAAAATTGTTTTGCGCTTTTGCGTGAGAATTCGCTTTATTTTTATGAAAAAGGAACGCATTGATAAATTACTTCTCGAACAAAAATTTGCCGATTCGCGCACAAAGGCGCAAGCTCTCGTAATGTCGGGCGTTGTTTTAGTTGATGAAAAACGTGTCGAAAAATCTTCTGAATCTTTTTCCGGCAGCGCGAAAATCAGAATAAAAGGCGACACTGCCGAAACAAAATATGTCGGACGCGGCGGTTTGAAACTTGAAAAAGCATTGCGGGATTTTCACATTCGCCCAAACGAATACGTTTGTCTCGATGTCGGCGCGTCAACCGGAGGATTTACCGATTGTCTTCTGCAAAACGGCGCGAAAAAAGTCGTGACGGTTGATGTCGGAACAAATCAGCTTGATTGGAAAATCAGAACCGATTCGCGCGTCGAAGCGCGTGAAAATGTTAACGCACGGTATTTGAAACCGGAAGATTTTAATGAAAAATTCGATTTAATCGTGATGGATGTTTCCTTTATTTCAATCACGAAAATTTTTCCTGCGCTCATTCCGATTATAACGGAAACAGGAAAAATCATCGCTTTGATAAAACCTCAATTTGAAGTCGGCAAAGGCGAAGTCGGCAAAGGCGGAATCGTCAGAGAACCGGAAAAACACGAGCGCGTTGTCGCCGAAATAAACGCTTTTGCAGAAACTTGCGGACTAATGGTTTTGCAGGTAATTGATTCACCGATTTTGGGCGCAGACGGCAACAAGGAATTTTTAGGTTTATACGAAAAAGCCTGAGTATTAACAACTAAAATAACTTAATGAACGAAACAAAAGTCAAAATTGAAAAGCCCGTGTCCGAAAAGTTTATCGAGAATGTTGATTATTATTACGAAGGCGGTTTGATGATTTTAACCGCACATTTTCTCAAAAAACGCGGCTATTGCTGCACAAACGGTTGTCGTCATTGTCCTTATCAAAACAAAAGTCAAAACGAAAATGCAGCCTTTCATAAAAGATAGATTTCGAGTTCCGCTTTCTTGAAAGGTTTATTTGTTTCAGCTATCGCACCCGACCTAATCGTCACCGGATTTTCCGCCGAACAACAAATGCTGATTAGTTTTTCATAATCGGTCTGCATCTCACTTTGCGACTTGAGCCAATCCAGCGTGTCTTGCAGAATTTTTGCTGCAAACAAATTTTCCGGTGGTTTGATCCGGTAATATATCCATTTTCCGTCGCGCCGCGCCGAAACAACTCCGGCATTTCTGAGGTAAGCCAGATGACGCGATATTTTCGGCTGACTTTCTCCTGTAACTTCGGTAAAAAACCACACGCAAATTTCATCTTCGCGCATTAAGTTCAAAAGCCGCAGGCGGGTTTTATCAGCCAGCGCGAGAAACAAATTTTCCATTTGTAAAAGATAATCTTTGCCGTGCATATTCAATATTTAATGCAAGTTGTAAATTAATTTCCAACAAAATACTTTGCTGATATTAAATTTATTCCAACGCATTTGCAAAAGCATATATAATTTTCAACTTTTAACATTTTGACAGCTTCTGAAGTCATTAATCTTTCCGTTTTGTGATGTTTGCACACCGCCGATAAAAATGTTTAGCATTAAGCGTGGATTTTCAATTTTATAAAGAAGCATAATGAGTGAAAGATTAATTGAATCTGTAAATGAAAGGCGGGATGAATATGTCAAAAAAATCGAATCGGAAAAGCCTTTTGAATACATCGTCCAAAATCTCGAAAACACATTCGGCGAACCGAAATTGAAGCGGAAGAGCGATCCGCTTTCGATGCTCATTAATATTATTTTGTCGCAGGCGACCAGCGACGCGAACAGCGACCGGACTTTTCGCAATCTGAAAAAGCGTTTCACAAATTGGGAAAATGTTCTTGTCGCGGATGAAAGCGAAATCGCCGACGCGATTCGGCTCGGCAGAAATATTTGCCGCCCTCGTGATCCTCTTTGCGAGCAATGTCCGCTCATCGAATACTGCGATTACGGTGCGGCGCGAATTTAAAACCGATTTTGTATCTAACTCTGAATTCAAATCAACCAAAAATGTTTGTTACAATCTTCGACGCGAAATGAAATCAATGGAATTGAGATAAACCAAAAAAATGTCATACATTCTTGCATTCGATCAGGGAACGACGAGCAGCCGGGCGATAATTTTCGACGCGGAAAGCCGCATAATTTCTCTTTCGCAAACCGAACATACGCAAATTTTTCCGAATAATGGTTGGGTCGAACATAATCCGCAGGAAATTTGGGAAACGCAGTCGAAAGTCGCGGTCGAAGCGTTACGCAAAGCTAATCTAACCGCCAAAGATATTGCCGCGGTCGGCATTACAAATCAGCGTGAAACAACCGTCTGCTGGAACCTGAAAACAGGCGAAACTGTTTACAACGCAATCGTCTGGCAAGATCGCCGCACTTCAGCTTTTTGCGATGACATCCGTAAAAATTACGGCGGTTTGATTCGGGAAAAAACCGGATTGGAAGTTGACGCTTATTTCAGCGCGAGCAAAATCAGATGGATTTTGGAAAACGTCGAAGCCGCGGGAAAACTTGCCGAAACCGGCGATTTGGCTTTCGGGACGATTGATTGCTGGCTGGTTTGGAAACTTACCAGCGGCGCACAGCATTTGACCGATGTTTCTAATGCTTCGCGGACGATGATTTACAACATTAAAACGCTCGATTGGGATGATGAATTGCTTAAAATCTTTAACATTCCGCGTTCAATTCTGCCGGAAGTTCGCTCGTCTTCGGAAATTTATGGCGAAATTAGTGAAATTGAGGAATTGAAAGGTATTCCGATTGCCGGAATTGCGGGCGACCAGCAAGCCGCGCTTTTCGGGCAGATGTGTTACGAAAAGGGTTTGAGCAAAAACACTTACGGCACAGGTTGTTTTATGCTGCAAAACGTCGGAACTGAAATCGTGAAATCGGAAAACCGTTTGTTGACGACAATTGCGTGGAAAATCGGCGGCAAAACCGAATACGCTTTGGAAGGAAGCGTTTTTATCGGCGGCGCGGTTGTCGGCTGGCTGCGCGATTCGCTTGGAATCATTGATAAATCGAGTGATGTCGAAGCGTTGGCGAATTCAGTCGAGAATAACGGCGGAGTTTATTTTGTTCCGGCGTTTACGGGTTTGGGTGCGCCGTATTGGAATCAAAATGCGCGCGGATTGATAATCGGTTTGACGCGGGGAACCGGCAAAGCGCATATCGCCCGCGCCGCCGTCGAATCAATCGGCTATCAAACGGATGAATTGATTGAAGCGATGCGTATTGATTCAAAAATTGAATTGAAAGAACTTCGAGTTGACGGCGGCGCGGCAGCTAACGATTCGCTTTTGCAGTTTCAAGCCGACATTTCGCAAATCACGGTCGCACGTTCAAAAATCACCGAAACGACTGCGCTCGGCGCAGCTTATTTAGCCGGTTTAGCCGTTGGCTTTTGGCGTTCAAAAGAAGAATTCGCCGCGCATCGGGAAAGTGATAAATATTTTGTGCCGCAATTGTCGGGCGAGAAAGCCAAAGAATTAAAAACAAAATGGCGGGAAGCGGTAAAGAGAGCGTTGGATTGGGCGAATTAACAGCGAAAGGTTTTTGTAATTTCTCGCATTGAAATTTCTTCAGAAAAAATAAAAAAAGCGACGTTGAGATTTTCAACATCGCACAAGTTAATTAAGGAATTCAGGCTATTCGATTAAATATCATTGTTTTCGCCTTTTGATTTGCTCATTCCGGTCGCCGTTTGCGATTGCGGAAGCGGCATACCGACGGCATCGGATTTGCTGTCGAGTTCTTCGTCGGGCATTTCTCCGTCGTAATCATTGACAATCATTCCGCCGGCTTGTTTGGTAAAAAAGAGTTGGTCGAGACTTTCGTCAAAACCGACCATCACCAGATCGCCGGTTTCGATTTGCTGCGTCGCCACCAAATTTGAAAGCGGATAAACCAAAAAGCGTTCGATAGAGCGTTTCAAATGCCGCGCTCCGTATTTCAGATCAATACCTTCTTTCAGCAACAACTCTTTGGCTTCGTGGGTGCATTCAAAAATAAACTTCGTTCCCGCCGATTCGGTGATGCGGTCTTGCACGGAGAGAAGTTCGATGCCGAGAATCTGCCGCAAATGATGCTCTTTCAAGCTGCGGAAGACGACAACTTTATCAATCCGGTTCATAAATTCCGGCGAGAATTTACGTTTCGCCGCTTCGAGCGCGGTGCGATAGATTTTTGTGTCAATTTCGTTGTCGTCCGGGCTTTTACCGGCTTTCGTCGGCGCAAAACCGATGCCGCCGGAAATCATATCGCTCATTTCGCGCGCACCTAAATTTGAAGTCATTATAACGACCGTGCGCGAGAAATCAACGCGGCGATTATCGCCTAGAGTCAAAGTCGCTTTGTCCAAAATTCCCAAAAGAAGTTGCCACAACGAATCGGATGCTTTTTCGATTTCGTCAAACAAGACAAAGGAGATTTTCGTGTCTTCCGTGTGGGATTTGTCGAGATTTTCCTGCGTCAGCATCGGCGCCGTTTCGCGGTGTCCCAAATATCCCGGAGGCGAACCGATGAGTTTGGCGATTTCGTGCGAATGTTGAAATTCGGCGCAGTCTATTTTGACAACCGAATGCGCTTCGCCAAACAAAACTTCCGCCGCCGCTTCAACGACGCGCGTTTTTCCCGATCCGGTCGGACCTAAGAAGAGCATCGTGCCGATCGGACGTGAAGGGTTATTCATTCCCGCCAGATAAATCTGAAAAAGTCCGCTCATACGGCGAACGGCGCGTTCCTGTCCGACAATTCGAGCCGAAAGTTTATCTTCAAATTCCTTTGCTCGCGGGCTTTTCTTGTCGGGGTCAAGCAAAACCACTTTATCATTCGATTCTTTATTTTTAGACATCTCGTTTTTCATTATTCGTTTCTCTCCTCAACAACTGAAAGAACGCTTCTGGCTTTGGCATTTTGCACAAAAGGCGAATTTTCAAATAGAGCTTTGCCGCTGAATATACGGCTGGCTGCACGTCTATATTGATGATTTCAAAAGATTTTGCGTTGGCTGGACTTTGGAGCTTTGGAAGACTGTCCAAAGGAAATGCAGAGACCGTTTGTGATACGGCTCTGCTTATTCTTAACACAAAAAGGTTGATTGATGCAAGGGAAAAATTAAAGGATAACTTTAGGTTTTTAAGCTCAGGCTTTTTCCGCCCGAACTCAATCGTAATATTCAAGCCCCAGATGCGTAATCAAATCTTCGCCCTGCAAATGACGAAGCGTATTTTTCAGCTTCATCAGTTGAATAAAAATGTCGTGTTCAGGGTAAAGTTCCGGCGCGGTTTGCGGAGCTTTGAAATAAAACGAAAGCCATTCCTGAACGCCTTTCATATTGGCGCGTTTGGCTAAATCGAGAAACAACGCCAAATCCAGACAAAGCGGCGCGGCTAAAATCGAATCGCGGCACATAAAGTCGATTTTTATCTGCATTTTATAACCGAGCCAGCCGAAAATATCTATCGCATCCCAACCTTCCTTGTTGTCGCCGCGCGGCGGATAATAATTAATGCGGACGACGTGCGAGAAATCTTTGTAAAGTTCCGGGTAAACTTCCGGCTGCAAAATATGTTCGAGAACGGAAAGTTTCGATTCTTCTTTGGTTTTGAAACTTTCCGGGTCGTCCAAAACTTCGCCGTCGCGGTTTCCCAAAATATTCGTCGAATACCAGCCGTCGAGTCCGAGCATTCTTGATTTCAAACCGGGCGCGATGATCGTTTTCATCAAAGTTTGTCCGGTTTTGAAATCTTTGCCGCAAATCGGCACGTTGTTGTCTTCGGCAAGGCTTACAAGTGCGGGAATATCGCACGACAAATTCGGTGCGCCGTTGGCAAAAGGAACGCCGGATTTAAGCGCGGCGTAAGCGTAAATCATCGAAGGCGCGATTTGTTCATCGTCGTCATACAAACCTTTTTCAAACGCTTCGATTGTTTGATGCACCGCCGATTGTTCGAGAAAAATCTCGGTCGAAGCCGCCCAAACAATTACCAATCTTTCGCAGCCTTTTTCTTCCTTAAAACGCGCGATGTCTTCGATAATCTGCTCGGCAAGTTCCATTTTATTCTTGCCTTCTTTAACATTCGTTCCGTTCAGACGCTTGACGTAATTTTGCGAAAATACCGCTGCCATCGGTTTTAGAGAATCGAGTTGCTCGCGCAAATCTTCGACCAGAGATTTCTCCAAAACTCCGGCGTGCAGCGCGGCATCATACGCTGAATCGGGGAAAATATCCCACGCGCCGAAAACGATGTCGTTCAGATCAGCGAGCGGAACAAAATCTTTAATCTTTGGCGAACGATTGTCCGTGCGCTTGCCGAGACGAATCGTCCCCATCTGCGTCAAAGAGCCGATTGGCTTTGCTGTTCCCTTGCGAATCGCCTCCACACCCGCAACAAATGTCGTGCTGACCGCGCCGAGTCCGACGAGCAGAATTCCGAGTTTGCCGCTTGCGGGCGCGATTTCTACACCTTTTTCAACCATTATTTTTTAAAATATTCCTCCGAGAAATGAAAGACAAATAATAACTTTACAAAAATGTTAAGGCAAACGCGGCAAAGATTTTATTCTCTATATTTCTTCGTTGCTTGAAAATCTTCCAAATCAAATTCTTCGGCGATAATGTTAAGGATTTTAGCCGTATGGCGAATTTCTCTTATTTCCCTATTCCCGGCAGGTCGATATGTTTTGAAAATCCCGTCAACCTTACTTTCCATAATGCAAATACCTTCATCAGGATCAGGTATGGATTTTCTACTTACTGAGTCGGGAAATATTAAAAGTTCACTGTTGATAAGATTTTGCCAGACATTTTCCCAACCCGATTGCGGCACGTCCAATTTTGTTTTTATTTGTTTTTCAATACCCGTTTTCTGATTGATCGTATTTCTGAAAACTCTTGCAGACCAGTTTCCGTTTATTCGTTTAAGAATAAAAACACTTTCTTTGACGCCTAAATCTTGGTATATTCGCATATACAAATCAGTAATTTGCCAAACTCTAACTTCTATATCATCGTTTGCAGCCGGTCGCCTTTCCAAATCATAAAGCCCAAATTTACTCAAACGATCTGTATTTTCCTTTCTCCAAAAATCTTCCATGCTTATTTTTTCTGAAGTCGGGAAAGCCGGAAATTTTATATTTTTCGGCAAAGCGACTTCATTTTCGGGGAAAAGATTACTTTTGACTGGTTGAACTGAAATTGGAGAAATTTCAACAACCGGATTTGGTAAATCACCTGTTGGTTGCGGTGAGTTTTGAGTGCAGGAAATCATCAAAATGAATGTGAGTGAAATTAAAAAAATTTTCATATATCAGCTTCGATAAATTCGGTAATCAATTTCTGCAAAAATATTGTCGCGGTTTTCAATTTCGGCGAGAAGCGGTTCATTAAAATCACTTTTTCCGAGCATTTCAGCGAGCAGATTGAAGCGGTGAATGTGCGATTGAAAGCGGCGCGAGGAATATTGAACGGTTGTGCCTTGATAAATCTGGAACGCCCAATCGCTCGACTGCGCGAGTAAAAGTTCCCGCGCAAGTTGATTCAAAACACGATATTCAATTTGATTAGGATATTCA
>JALYQJ010000181.1 GCA_030855875.1 Acidobacteriota bacterium | reverse complement strand
TTTCCGTGATTGACACAGGAAACGACCGTGTGTTGGAAAAAATCAATATCAAATTAGCTGAAAACGCTCTTGGCGGAATGAGTCCCGAAGGTTTAGCTTTGAGCGCGGACGAAAAAACTTTGTATGTCGCCAATTCGCATACGAACGCCGTCGCCGTTGTCGCGCTCGGCGACAGTTCAAAGTTCAAAGTTCAAAGTTCAAAGTCCGAATTCAAAATCCAAAATCCAAAATCCAAAGTTGCCGGTTTTATTCCGACCGGAAATTATCCGTCCGCAGTTGCCGTCGTGCAAAACCGTTTGTTTATCGGTAATGGCAAAGGCACCGGTTTTGAGAACTCTTCGGTGATTGTCAATAATTCGGGACGCGCTCCGAATATGCCGAATGAAAACTTTCCGGCAGGCAAAACAAACCGACGCGGGCAGTATAATCCGTCGCTGACCAGCGGCAACATCAGTTTGGTGGATTTGCCGGGTGAACGCGCTCTTTACGAATACACGCAGGCGACGATGCGAAATAACGGTTTGCTCGGTGCGAAAAACAAACCGCTTTTTGCCGGAAATCGCTCGCCGTTCAAACACATTATTTACGTTATTCGTGAAAATCGCACCTATGACCAGGTTTTCGGCGATTTGGAAAAATCAGGCGACGGCTCGAAAGCCGACGGCGACGCTTCGGTGGCGATTTTTGGCGCGGGTGAAATTGCCAAATCGCCCTCCGGCAAAAGTCAAAATATCACGCCGAACGCCCGCGCTCTGGCGTTGCGCTTCGGCTTGCTTGACCGTTTTTTTGTCAATGCCGAAGCGAGTCCCGACGGACATAACTGGTCAACTGCTGCTTTTTCCAATGATTTTGTGGACAAGGTTTTCCGCTGGAATTATTCGGGGCGCGGTCAGACTTACGATTTTGAAGGTTTCAACCGTCTGCCGTCGTTCGAGCCGCCCGCCAATCAGCCGCCCGGCAGTGTGCCTTCGGTTTTTCGTCTGCCCGCGACGGAAAACGACATCGCCGATTTTATGAAGCAGTTTATTCCTTATTTGAACGGCAGCCGGGACGTTGCCGAACCGGAAACGCTTTATTTGTGGGATGCGGCCAAGCGTGCCGGTTTGACATATCGCAACTACGGCGAATTTATCGCTACTGTTTCCGAAGCCGATGTCGCGGAAGTCAACACGCGCAAATCGAAATCTTATCCCGACATTTCGCCGAACAAAACCGCTTTCGCCACGAAAAAATCGCTCGAAGGAAATTTCGCGCCGATGCACCGCAACTACGATATGCTCACGCCCGACGCGATGACGACGGATTCTTACCGCGCGGCGAAAGAGAACAAGAGCATTGACGCGGCAATTAAAAGCGACCACGCCGAGACCCGATTTCGCGGCACGTCGCGTTTCGGCGAATGGCAAAAAGAATTTCGCGGCTATGTTGCCGATTTGCAAGCCGGACGAGGCGACCGATTGCCGAATCTTTCGATTGTTCGTTTATCGAACGACCACACCGCCGGGTTGAACGACGGAATACCGACACCGCAGTTTTTTGTCGCCGAAAACGATTACGCGCTCGGGCGAATGGTTGAAGAAGTTTCCAACAGCCCATATTGGAAAGACACCGCGATTTTCGTGCTGGAAGACGACGCGCAGGACGGACCCGACCACGTTGACGCGCACCGCTCGCCCGCGTTTGTCATTTCCGCTTACAACCGGAAAGGCACACTCGTTCACGATTTTCACAACACGGTCAGCCTTATTCGGACAATGGAAATTTGTCTGGGCTTGCCGCCGATGAACTTCCTGGACGCGAACGCCGCCCCGATTGATATTTTCACCGTTGAGCCGGATTTAACGCCGTTCCGTGCGAGTTTGCCGGATATAGCTTTGGATAATCTCTTTCCGCCGAAGAAAGTGTCAGCCGCAATGCGTAAATATATGAAGCTCACCGATGAGCAAAATTTAGAATTTGCCGATATGGCAAACCCGCGAGAATTAAACGAAATCATCTGGTTTTCGGCGCGAGGCGAAAAATCTGCGATGCCCGAAATCGCGCGGCTGCCGGCGTTCGATTTGATGACGGCGGGATTAATAGAAGATGAAGAGGAAGAACGCGAGGAAAAACTTGAAAAAGCAAAAGAAAGTGAAGCAGTTGCCCAAAGTCTATTAGAAGGAAAATCGCCGCGTTAAATTTAACAAAATAAATAAACCAAATTTCAAGGGCTGCAAAATTATGCCGCCGCTCTGTGCTCGTCAAATCTCGTTTACTTACAATTGTGTTTTGTCCGCTAAAAATCAAAATATTTAATTTTTTACTACGATTAAAAAAGCAGTTATAGCCAATGAATAAACCTCTTTTTTTAACTCTTTTAAGTAGTTGCGGTTGCATTCTGTTTTTGTTTTCGACAGTTTTTAGCCAATCTATCAGTACTTTGGGAACGGTCAAAGACCAAGACGGAGCAGTAATCGTCAAAGCTAAAATTTCCGTTTTAAGTTCAAATGGCACTGTTTTACAAGAAACTTATACAAACAGCGAGGGTCATTTTTCGTTCAAAGCCGTAGTTGATGTTTCTGATACTCTACTGTTCGCGGCAGATGGATTTGAAACTCAACAAATAAATTTGCGAACACTTTCACAAAATTCTTCGCTTCAAATTACACTCGCACCCGCTTCATTTCGTGCTGAAGTAACTGTTACCGCAAATCGCGGCTTACCGACCAAAGTTGAAACCGCCGCTTCCGTTATCAAGGTACATCAGCGGAAGGATTTGCTCTCTCAACCTCTCCCGACTGTCGGAAACGCCTTTGAAGGCGATGCCGGTATTCATATTCAGCAAAGCACTTATGGGCAAGTATCGCCTTTCCTGCGCGGTCTGACCGGCTATCAAGTTCTAACTTTGATTGACGGCGTAAGGTTCAATAATTCGACTTTCCGGTCGGGACCGAATCAGTATTTAGCTTTTGTCGAACCCAGCCAACTGCGGCAACTTGAAACAATGCTCGGACCGGCAAGCTCGCAATACGGCAGCGACGCGCTCGGCGGCACAATTCAGCTTTTAACTGCCGCACCTGAGTTTAGTGCAAATTCCAAAACAGCGTTCGGCGGTGCGGTTCAAGTGTTTACCGCCAGTGCCGACAGCAGTTTGGGAACGGATGCCCAAGTATCAATCGGAAATAATCGTGCGGCGTGGCTG
>JALYQJ010000410.1 GCA_030855875.1 Acidobacteriota bacterium | reverse complement strand
TCGCTTCGCCCGATCATAAAAGTTTCATGTTGGTCAAACGTGAAAACGCGCCCGACTTGCGGACCCGCCACCACGCGCAGTGTTACACGCATCTGGAAAAATTATAGATAATTTAAATTTAGTTGGCTAATACGGCGATAAAAATAAATACAATAGAGTTTAAAAGGCTACTGCAAACAAAATAAACACAATCGAACTCAACAGGCTGACGATGCCGAGAACCATACCGCCGATTGCCATTCCGCGTCCGCCGTATCGGGTCGGATTATTGTCGGCGTTTTTCATTCCCAAAAATCCGGTGATGACCGCCGCCAAACCAAGCGGAAGTCCGCCATAACAACAAATCAGTAAAAAGCTGAGAATTCCCAAAACGAGCGAAACGGTCGGCAAAGTCTGGTCGAGCGATTGATTAAAAGCCGGTGCGCCGAACGGTTGTTTTTGCATATTCGGCTGATTTTGCCAAGCAGATATTGGCTCGCTGCGCGGCGGCTGATATTGATTCCAATTTGTTTGATTCGTAATGCGCGGCGCGTCCATCACCATTGTCGGCGGAGAATCGTCAACGTCATTCGACAAAAATTCACCGTCGTTCAGACAAAAATTCAGATTTTCATCCGGGTATGTTTGCTTACATTTTGGACAAAATTTCATAAAAAACTTAAAAGAAAAAACTATTTTCTGATTTCAAAGTCTGAAAAAGCGGCTTTTAGCGCGTCGCCCGAATAAATCCCGGCGACTCCGCCTTTGTATCCATCAGTATTTTTAACCGAAGTCGCTAATTCACCGTTAATATAAAAATCCATTTTACCGTCGTTATCGCGCACTTCTAAAATATTATTTTCCGTGCCGCCGTTAATTGCCGCAAAGTCAGTCCAATTTGTGACTGTCGTTTCCTTTTGCGGCGCGTGACGCACGACGCGGTATTTTTTCTTAACGCTGTCAATCAAAAATGCGTAGTCTTTGATCAGCGGCGACGGATTGCTGTGAACGATTAAGCCGAAACCCAAACTCGTACTCGCATCCGCGACATTTCTGACGCTCACCCGCGTGTTCGCCGATTCGGTTTTGTATTGTTCGGGCGCGACCAAAACATAATAAAATCCTTTTTCTATCGAACCGATAATAAATTCATTGTCTTCGTATTCGGTCGTTCCGAATGTCGTAGGTTCTTTTACCCAGCCTTTCAATTCTATCGTTTGAACATCGGTTCGATAATCGGAAACAACGGTTTTTGGCGACGCGACCGGCGACGGACTTCCCGAAATTTTTCGATTTACTGCGGAATTCGTGTTGACGGAATTCCTGTTGGCGATAGTATTTGAATTCGTGTCCAAAGTCGCCACCCAAGCCATCATCCCGACAAACCCGCCGCCGCACACCAAAATCACCAAACCGAGAACTCCGACCGCCCACAGCCAGGTTTTGGAAGATTTTTTTTCCGGCTGCATCGAATAATTCGGCGGATTGACGAGGTTGTCGGTTTGATTATATTGATTGCCGAAAGATTGATTCGGATTCGTTCCGCGCGGCTGATTGATTAAAACCGTTTCGGGAAGCGATTCGCGCGTGTCATTTTTCTGACTTAAAACCGTGCCGTCTTCCAGACAAAAATTTAACCCCTCATCGGCATATATTTTTTGACATTTAGGACAAATTTTCATTTTGTTTTCCTTTAACGATACGCGAAAGCGACATTTAATGTTCGTTATTATACCGATTTAACTTAAAAAGATAAATCAGTTTGAAAATTAAAAAATGAGTCAGTTTGAAATTAAAACAAACGTAAATTTCGGACTGAGATGGTCGAATAAAACGATACACAAAACTCTCTGAAAAATGATGTTTATGAGAAAACACGTTCAAGAGTTCAAGACACAAGAAGTTAAGAAGTATTTGGACGGGCGAACCGCAGCATTAATTTCGAGAGAAACCGGAGCCGATGAGAACGAGCGAGCCGTTTCACGTTTACGAATACCGATTAATCTCCGCCCGCGTTTATTGCGAAGTTATTTATTGCCGGTTTTGCGACGACGGCGGCGGATTGAACATATTTTGCTGACGATACCCGCCGGGATAAAATTACGAATTACGAATTACGTATTATTTAATATTTTTTTCGTAATTCGTAATTCGTAATTGATTAATCTCTTTCGACCGCCATCGCTACCGAGTTTCCGCCGCCCAAACATAATGCCGCGATGCCTTTTTTCGCGCCGCGTCGCTTCATTTCGTAAATTAATGTTGTCAAAACCCGTCCGCCGGAATTTCCGATGGCGTGACCTAAAGCAACCGCGCCGCCGTTGACGTTGACGCGCTCCATCATGAGACCGAGTTCCTGCATCACGCCCAAAGCCTGCACGGAAAAGGCTTCGTTGAGTTCAAAAAGATCAACATCCTCCATTTTCCAGCCGGTTTTTTCCAAAACATTTAAAACGCCCTGCACCGGAGCCATCATAATCATTTTCGGCTCAATGCCCGAAGTCGCGTAACCGACTATTCGCGCCAGCGGCTCGATGCCCAACTCTTTCGCTTTTTCCGCCGACGTGACGACCAGAGCCGATGCGCCGTCGTTCACGCCCGGCGCGTTTCCGGCTGTCACCGTGCCGCCTTCTTTTTTGAAAGCCGCTTTTAATTATCCGAGAGTTTCGACAGTTGTGTCCTCACGAATCGTTTCGTCGTTGTCCAAAATAATCGGCTCACCTTTTTTCTGCGGAATTTCAATCGGGACGATTTCGTCTTTGAACCGCCCGGAAGTTCTGGCTTCGTGCGCTTTGCGGTGCGAATTATAAGCGTAATCGTCCTGCTGCTCGCGCGAAATTTGATATTTTTCAGCGACGACTTCGCCCGTGTTGCCCATATGCCAATTTTCAAACGGACACCACAAACCGTCGTGAATCATCAAATCCGTCACGGTTTGATTTCCCATTCGATAACCGTCACGCGCATTCGGCATCGCGTAAGGAATATTCGACATTGACTCCATTCCGCCCGCAACGACAAATTCCGCGTCGCCTAATTTAATAGCCTGCGCCGCAAGAGCAACCGCCCGCAAACCCGAACCGCAAACCATATTGATCGTCAAAGCCGAAACTTCCGGCGGCAAATCCGCCTTGAGCGCGGCTTGTCTCGCCGGTGCTTGTCCGAGTCCGGCTTGCACGACGCAGCCCATAATCACTTCGTCAACGTCCGCCGGATTGATTCCCGCCCGTTTGACCGCTTCACGAATCGCCTTCGCGCCCAAATCCGTCGCCGAAAACGGCTTTAACGCACCTTGAAACTTCCCTGTCGGCGTTCGCGCCGCGCTGATAATTACTGCTTCTTTATTGTTTGACATAATATTCCCTTTTTAATGAATTGTTTGTAGTTTAATTATAACAAGATGAAATTTAATTAGCACATAGATAGATTCACTCCAACTTTCATACTAACTTTAGTTATTTTCCGGCAGATGCTTATTAATCAAATTCTGGATCTGTTCATCATTTAATCCCCAATTGTAAAGTATTTGCAGAGCTCTTAAATAGTATTTTTGTGTATAAGAAACTTTTTCAATAAGTGGGGTAACAAGCAATAACGACTCCAAAATATACTCAATGGATTTATCACGATTAAGTTCGTAGGTTTGGTAATATGCTCCAAGATTTATAAAATTCGCCGCTAAAACAGGTATATATTTTGGTGTGTTCTGCGCTAATTTTTTATTAATTTCCAGTGCTTCTTCATAATCGTTCAACGCTTTCTTATAC
>JALYQJ010000132.1 GCA_030855875.1 Acidobacteriota bacterium | reverse complement strand
GCGGATTTCCTGACTTTTAACGAAATTTGAGTAAACTTCACGCGCTTCGGGCAAAACTTTTTTTCGCAAAAGTTTAGCGACGAGAATAAAAGCCAGAGCTTTCTGCTCGTGCGGCGGCATCGTGCGGCAAATCTCGGCGATGCGAACGAAAACCACGCCGTCGCGGACGCGAATTGTGTGATTGATGCCGATATACGGATAGAATCGAACTTCAATTGCGGGAATCGGTCGCGTTCCGTTATAAGTTTGAAAGGCTTGCCTGTAAAAATTTTCGAGTTGTTCGGACATAAAAAAGAATCATCACGCAAAGGCGCAAAGAACGCAAAGAAGTTTTATAATTTGTGAAACGGCTTCTAATAATTGTTGACAGATTTAAGCGGAAAATGCTATTCGTTTTAATAGCCAAGCATATCGCCGCCGGGCGTTGTGCATCAAAACCCACAAAACGAAAATGCCTGTCCGTGATTCACAATACAAACCGGAGTCTAATTTTAATTTTCCCGATTCGCGCGGGCAAATCATTTTGTCTGCCGTTATCAACGAGCATTTCGTGACGGGCGAGCCGGTCGGCTCAAAAACGATTGCGGAAAAATTCGCCAACGCTTCCGGTTTGAGTTCGGCGACGATTCGCAATGTAATGAGCGAACTCGAAGATTTGGGCTTGCTCGAACATCCGCACACTTCCGCCGGTCGCGTTCCGACCGATAGGGGTTATCGCTTTTACGTGGATAATCTGCTCGGCGTTTTGAGTATTTCAAACGACGATTTGCGCGTTATCAGCGATGAGTTCGGTTTCAGCGAATCGGATTTTTCGGAAACGCCCGACCGTCTGATGGAACGCACTTCACAGCTTCTTTCTGCTCTTTCAAAAAATGTCGGCATCGTCGTTTCACCTTCGCTGGCAAACGACCGCTTGCAGCATATCGAATTCGTTAATTTGTCGGACAATCGCGTTTTGGTCGTGCTGGTTTCCGCGCCGAATATTGTTCACAACAAGATTATTCGGCTCAAAGCGGCTTTTGCCAGAGACGAACTCGAACGCGCAGCGCGTTATCTCAATGCCGAATTCGGCGGCAAAAGTCTTTCGGAAATTCGCACGGAAATTCTGAAACTGATGCACGAAGAAAAAACGCTTTTCGATAAATTGCTGCAAACGGCGGTGATCCTTTGTTCGCAAAGCATCGAAGACGAAGAAGACCGGCTCGGCGAAGTTTATGTTGACGGCGCGTCGAATATCTTAACGAAAAGCGATTTCGCCGATCTCGAACGACTGCGCGAACTGCTCAGCACAATCGGCGAAAAATCGCGTTTGATGCAGATTTTGAATGAATGCCTGACGCGCGAAAATACGGCGAAAACTAATAATGTGCAGATTATTATCGGCAGCGAAAATTCCGCATCTTCTTTGCAAAACTGCACACTCATCACCGCGCCGTATCGTTTCGGCAGCGGCGCGGCGGTCGGAACTTTGAGCGTTTTGGGTCCGACCCGAATCGAATATGCCAGAATGATTTCGATTGTCAGCTACGTGGCGCGGATTCTCGAAAAAATGATTGCCAAAGAACTCTCCAACAATTAATCCCGAGCAAATGCGGCAATCAAAGCCGTAAAATATCAGTGTAAAAATATCAGTGTAAAAATAAAAGTTAGGTCAATCCTAAAATGAAACCCAAACAAAACCTAAAAAATAAAGAAGATTTCACAAACGAAATCGAATCGCCGGATTCGCCGTCGGTTGACGATTTTATCAAACAACTCGAGGCGAAAGAGAAGGATTTGCATATTTCTTCGGATTTGGTTATCGAGTTTGAAGACCCTGATTTCGATGAAGTGAGCATCAACGACTTTTTGCAGTCGGCATTTCCGGCTCGAAATGAAATTACGCCGGTCGGCGATTTTTCCGGTTCCGTTACCACCAATCACAAAACTTTTTCCGATCTCGAAGACGAGATTTCGGAACTCAAAACTCACATTTCAAAAATCGAAGCCGGGCGCGACGAAACGATTGAAAATATGCGCCGGCGGCAGAAGGATTTCGATAATTACAAAAGCCGCATCGAACGTGAAAAACACGAATCCTTTACAAATCAAGTCAGCAATCTGGCGACGCAGATGCTGCCGGTTTTAGATAATTTAAATCGGGCGATAGATTTTGCCGCCGATATTTCCGACGAAAAGGAAAAAGAATTTCAGCAGTTTTTTCAGGGCATTTTTCTCGTAAATCAGCAATTGAACGAAATTTTAGAGGGAATGGGCGTGTCGCCGATTATGTCGGTCGGCGAACAGTTTGACCCGCACTGTCACGAAGCCGTCGCTGTCGAAGAAACCGAACAATTCCCGCCGCAAACCGTTTCCGCCGAGCTTCTGCGCGGCTATCGCATCGGCAATCGCGTTATTCGCGCTTCGATGGTCAAAGTTTCCAAGAGTCCAGAGTCGAGAGTCGAGAGTCGGGAGTAAAATTAAATTCTATTTTCACTTCACAATCATCTCTGAAGTCTTAATTCAAGTTTCAAATTCTCGACTCTCGACTCTCGACTCACAACTCTCCACTTAATTTTAATTATGAGCAAAGTAATCGGAATAGATTTAGGCACAACCAACTGTTGCGTTTCGGTTTTGGAAGGCGGCGCGGTGCAAATAATTTCCAATCGTGAAGGCGGCAGAACCACGCCGTCGGTCGTCGGTTTTACGGATAAAGACGAGCGTCTGGTCGGGCAGATTGCCAAACGGCAGGCGGTGACGAATCCGGCAAATACTTTGTTTGCCGTCAAACGTCTGATCGGGCGCAAATTCGATTCGGAAGAAGTCGAAAGAATGCGCGATAACGTGCCGTTTGAAATCGTCGCTGCGCCGAACGGCGACGCGCATATTCGCGTTCTTGACCGCGTTTACAGTCCGCCGGAAATATCGGCAATCGTTTTGCAGCGTCTGAAACTCGCGGCGGAAGAATTTCTGGGCGACAAGATAACCGAAGCGATCATCACGGTTCCGGCTTATTTCGACGACGCGCAGCGGCAGGCGACGCGCGATGCCGGAAAAATCGCCGGGTTGGAAGTCGAGCGGATTATCAACGAACCGACCGCCGCCGCACTCGCTTATGGTTTCGGCAAAAATAAAGCCGAAAAAATCGCAATTTATGATCTCGGCGGCGGAACATTCGATATTTCGATTCTGGAAATCAACGACGGCGTTTTTGAAGTTCTTTCCACGTCGGGCAACACATTTCTCGGCGGCGAAGATTTCGATCAGCGCGTGATCAAATGGCTGATCGAAAATTTCAAAACAGAAAACGGCGTTGATTTAAAGGATGACCGGCTCGCTTTGCAGCGTCTTAAAGAAGCGGCGGAACGCGCCAAATGCGAATTGTCTTCGGTGATGGAAACGACCATTAATCTGCCGTTTATCGCCGCCGATCCGACCGGACCGAAACATATCAATACGGTTTTAACGCGCACAAAATTTGAAGAACTCGTGCAGGATTTGGTCGAATCAACGGTCGAGCCGTGTCAAAAAGCACTTTGGGATGCCAAACTGCAAGTCGCCGATATTGATAAAGTGATTCTGGTCGGCGGACAGACGCGCTCACCGATTATCGCCCGCTCGGTTAAAGAAGTTTTCGGCAAAGAAGCGTCGGCGGAAATCAACCCGGACGAAGTAGTAGCGATGGGCGCGGCGATTCAGGGCGGCGTTTTAACCGGCGATGTCAAAGATATTGTGCTGCTCGACGTTTTGCCGCTTTCGCTCGGTCTTGAAACGCGCGGCGGTTTGTTTATCAAATTGATTTCCCGCAATTCGACGATTCCGCTCAAAAATACGATGACGTTTACGACCGTCATTGATAATCAGCAGTCGGTCGAAATTCATATTTTGCAGGGCGAACGCGAAATCGCCAACGCTAATCGAAGCCTCGGCAGATTCGAACTGATCGGAATTCCGCCCGCGCCGCAGGGCATTCCGCAGGTTGACGTGGCGTTTGAAGTTGACGCGAACGGCATCGTTAATGTTTCGGCGAAAGACAAAATGACCGGACTCGAACACGCGATGCAGATTACGCCTGCGTCGGGGCTTGCGCCGGACGAAATCGAGCGTTTGATTATGGAAGCAGAAAATTCCGTGGACAACGACCAGCGGGCAAAAGAAATGATTATGCAGAAAAACCGCCTCGATTCGCTGACCAAAAGCACACGCCGCGCCGTGTCGGAATTCGGCAAATCGCTTCCGCTCGAACAGCAGCAGGAACTCAACGGCAAATTGCAGCAAGCTGAAGACGCGCTTGCTTCGGACAATCTGGAAGATATTAAAAATGCTTTGGAGAAAGTAGAAGCGGTTGCTCAAAAAATGACGGAATCAATGATGGCGATGGTTTAGGGTTCAAGATTCAGGATTCAGCATTCAAGACTCAGGATTCAGGATTCTAAGTTTTTGTTTATAGAGCGCGACTTGAGAAAAATTCTTCATTGTCGCAAAATATAAAGTTACGTCAGTTCATTCTTTTGGGCTGACGTTCTTATTTATAAAGTTCGATATTCTGGATTCAAAAGTGTGTTTTCTACTTTGAATCTTAAATCCTGAATCTTGAATCTTGAATCCTGAATCAATTTATGGCTAAAAGAGATTATTACGAAGTTTTGAGTGTTACGCGCACGGCGACCGAAATTGAAATAAAAACCGCTTACCGCAAACTGGCAATTACGCATCACCCGGACAAAAATCCGAATAACCCGGAAGCGGAAGATAAATTTAAAGAAGCGGCAGAGGCTTATTCGGTGTTGTCGGACGCGCAGAAACGTGCAGCTTACGACCGTTTCGGACACGCGGCGGCGGGCGCAGGCAGCGGACAGGGCTTCGATCCCGGATTCAGCAACATCGAAGATATTTTCGATTTGTTCGGCTTCGGCGATATGTTCGGCGGACGTGCGGGCGGCGCGAGCGGCGGACGGCGGACAACCGTTCAGCGCGGCGCGGATTTACGATACGATCTGGAAATCACGCTCGAAGATGCAGCAGCCGGAAAAGATGAAAAACTCAACATTCCGCGTCTTGAAACGTGCGAAGTGTGCGACGGCAAAGGTGCGGAAAAGGGAAGTTCACCGGAAACCTGTATCACCTGTCAGGGAAGCGGTCAGACGCGCTATCAGCAGGGATTTTTCAGCGTAATGCGAACTTGTCCGAATTGTTCCGGTCGCGGTCAGATTATCCGCAATCCGTGTAAAAATTGTCGCGGCGCGGGACGAATCGAAAAGGAAAAAACGCTGGAAATAAAAATTCCGGCGGGTGTCGAAACCGGCTCGCGTCTGCGCGTCACCGGCGAAGGCGAAGCGGGCGCAAACAACGGACCGAGCGGCGATTTGTTCGTCGTTATTCACGTCGCCGAACACGAAAACTTTGAACGGCAGGGCGCGAATCTTTATTCGGCTGTCCCGATCACTTTCGCTCAAGCCGCTCTCGGTGCGGAAATCAAAGTTAAAACTTTAGACGGCGAAGAAGATTTGAAAATCCCGGCGGGAACACAGACGGGAACGGTTTTCCGCATAAAATCAAAAGGAATGCCCGCGCTCGGCGGACGCGGAAAAGGCGATTTATTCGTCGCCACGACGTTAATAACGCCGAAAACTCTGACCAAAGAACAACGCAAACTGCTCGAACAACTCGCCGAAGTCGAAGACAGCGATTTTCAGGATGAATCGTTTATGGATAAGGTAAGAAATATATTCGGATAATTTTTAGCCGCTTGTTAAAGACTTGAAGAAGGAGCGCGAATGATTTCATTCGCGCTCCTTTTTCGATTGATTTTCTCGCGGTTTCTAGTTCTGAAGTTTCGCTTTAACCGTTTCGCTGACGAGTTTGCCGTCGGCGGATTTTCCTGCGAGTTTGGCTTGCGCCGCTTTCATTACCGCGCCCATTTCTTTTATCGAAGACGCGCCGGTTTCGGCAATCGCTTCGGCGACGGCACGTTCGATTTCTTCTTTGCTCGCGGCTTGCGGCAGATATTCCTGCAAAACGGCGAGTTCGGCTCGTTCCTTTGCCGCCATTTCGTCGCGCCCGGCTTTTTCAAACTGCTCGATGGAATCTTTGCGCTGGCTGACGAGTTTTTGCAGAACTTTCGCGCTTTCGTCGTCGCTCAACTGGTAATCCGCGCTTTTTTTGTTCGCCTCGTTCATCAAAGCGGCTTTCGCCATCCGCAAAACCGATAAACGGTCGGCATCCTTTGCTTTCATCGCGGCGGTTATGTCGCCGGTAATCGTGTCTTTTAAACTCATAGTTTCATTTACCATTTATCAATTATCATTTAACATTTATCGTTTGCTCAATGATAAATGTTCGGTGGTGAATGTTCAATGACAAAGATGAGTTGTGTTTACGCGATTGCGGCGGGAATTATTCTGGCGATTCTTGCCGTTTATCCGCAAATGAATTTGCAAAATCTGCGCGGCGGCGATTGGCAGGGCGCGTTTGCTTCGTGCGAT
>JALYQJ010000106.1 GCA_030855875.1 Acidobacteriota bacterium | reverse complement strand
CAGCAAGGGTGCCGAAAGTCGGGCGTTTTGCACCCTTGCTGACGCGCGGGTTTCCGCCCTCAAAATGTCAACCGTATATTAAATCTGCTCTAAATTCGGCGTTTGGACAAAATACTTTTCTTCTTTTGCGGCGGTTTGAACGGCAGATTTTTCTTTTTCGGTGATTTTGGCTTCGGGCAGAAAATGATTGAATAACGAGCGGATTTTCGCTTCGTCGTTTTCGCCGACCGCCTTGCTGAATTGTTGGATAATTTCAGCAACGGCTTCATTATCAAACGTGGCGATTTTTCCGATAAAGATTTTCGGATGGCGCGTTTTTAGGAGATTTTCGCCGGTGATTTCGAGTTCTTCGTAAAGTTTTTCGCCTTTGCGAATGCCTGTAAAAGCGATGTCAATATCTTCGTAAGGTTTCAAACCGGAAAGCCGGATCATATCTTCCGCCAAATCCAAAATCCTGACCGGCTCGCCCATATCGAGAATGAAAATTTCGCCGCCCGTGCCGAGTGCGCCCGCCTGCAAAACCAGCCCGGAGGCTTCCGGGATCGTCATAAAATAGCGCGTCATTTCTCGGTCGGTGACGGTTATCGGCTCGCCTTTGCGAATTTGTTCGCTGAAAATCGGCACGACCGAACCGGCGGAACCAAGCACGTTGCCGAAACGAACCGCCATATAATTAGTCGCGTAGATTCGGTTCAGACTTTGCAGAACGATTTCCGAAATTCGCTTTGACGCGCCCATTACCGATGTCGGATTAACGGCTTTATCGGTCGAAATCAAAACAAAATCCTTCGTCTCGTATTCGCCCGCCAGTTCGCCGATTAATTTTGTCGCTAAAATGTTGTTTTTTATCGCCTCGCAGCAGTTGGCTTCCATCAGCGGAACGTGCTTGTGCGCCGCCGCGTGAAAAATCACCTGCGGTCGGAATTGTTCAAAAATCTCGCGCATTCTGGCTTCGTCGCCGATGTCGGCGATAAGCGGCACAAATTTGACATCGGAAAAATCACGGGCAAGTTCACGTTCGATCTGAAACAGCGAAAATTCGGCGCGTTCGATAAGAAGAATTTGCGCCGGTTGATAATTCGTCACTTGCCGAACGAGTTCCGAACCGATTGAGCCGCCCGCGCCGGTGACAAGGACGACTTTTCCGCTCAAAAATTCGTGCAGATTTTTATTATCCAATTGGATCGGGTCGCGTCCCAGAAGGTCTTCGATTTGCACGTCGCGGAGGCGGCTGACCGAAACGCGTCCGTGAGCGATTTCGTTGAGACTCGGAACGATTTTTGCTTTCACCGGAATGGCGCGGCAAACGTCGAGAATCCGCCGAACCTTTTTGCCCTGCGCTTGATCCACGGCGATAACGACTTCTTCGATATTTAATTCGTCAACCAATCTGGCTAAATCTTCGGTCGCGCCCAAAACCTTTAATCCGCCGACGCTTCCGCCTTTTTTGCGGCGGTCGTCGTCAACAAATCCTTTAACGTCGAGTTCGGCATCGGCGCGTCCGGTTATTTCTTTAGCAAGCGCGACACCGATTCTGCCCGCGCCGACGAGCAGCGCGGATTTGCGTTTGACGCGCCGCTTTACGCCGGTGTAATTGCGCTTCTCGCCGAGTTCATATGCAAAACGGCGCAAGATTCGCAAACCTAAAAGTCCGCCGAAAGCCAAAGCCGCGTCAATCAAAATTACCGAAATCGGAACTTGCCAACGGTCAAAATGAGTGAAGGTGAGCAAAAATCTGACGGCGAGCAAAATAACGCTTGAAATCAGCGCGGCTTTTAAAAATGCTTTGATGTCTTCGAGGCTGACGTAACGCCAGATTATTGAATACGCGCCGACCAGAAAAAGTGATGAAAATTGAACGAGAACGACAAACGGAAGTTGATTTATCGCCGCATCAAAGTAAAAATCGCCCAACTGAACATTTAATGTCGGCAGATAGGCAAGAAAAAACGCCGCGCAAAGCACGACGACATCCGCCAGAAATTGAACCGGACGACGCAAAAACCAGATTTTTTCTTCTATGTAACCGCTGTTTGCCACGCTTTTTGTGTTCACGCTCGATGATGTAGATACAGTTTGAAATTAACTTGTCAAAATAAAA
Organism: Acidobacteriota bacterium; assembly: GCA_030855875.1. Lineage (GTDB taxonomy): Bacteria > Acidobacteriota > Blastocatellia > Pyrinomonadales > Pyrinomonadaceae > SXVE01. The sequence continues at coordinate 3,312 of JALYQJ010000106.1, read as the reverse complement.
CTGTCAAACAATGAAATCCTTGCGCGAGTTTGTTTTAGAAGATTAAAGTGGACAACTGAATCAAAGAAAGGTTGAATCAAAGGCGTTTGTAAGCTATTCTTATCAAGGAAAATTCTACAAGAGGTTTTTATATAATGAAATTAAAAATTTTGCCGGTGTTAACGCTCGCCCTCGTTTTGTGCGGAATCTCGTTCGGACAGGATGTTTTGGTTAAACCCGAACCGGAAAAAGTTTATCTGGTCGGACCGGGCGATGTTATTTCGATTAAGGTTCTTGATGAGCCGCAATTTAATGTCGAATCAACGACGGTTGACGAGGACGGAAAAATCGAAGTGCCATTTTTTGAAGAGCCGGTGACGGCAAAATGCCGTTCAGCCCGCGAACTGCGTTCGGACGTTACAAAACTTTTGTCAAAGTATCTGCGCAGTCCGCTGATTGACGTTCAGGTTAAAGAGAGAAAAAGCCGTCCGCCCGCAACTATTTACGGCGAAGTCCGCACACCGCAGCAAGTTATTTTGACGCGCAAATCTACTTTGCTCGAACTACTTTCGTTTTCCGGCGGCGTAACCGAAGATGCCGGCGGGATGATTCAGGTTTTTCGGACGCAGCCGCCGATTTGTTCCGACGACACGCAGGAAAAAGGCTGGACGGCTGAAAACGGCGGTTTGGATGTTCCTTCAAGAATTTACAGTTTGAGTAGCTTGCGTCAAGGTCGTGAAGAAGCCAATCCGGTTATCAATCCCGGCGACGTTGTTGTCGTGCAGAGAGCCGCGCCAGTTTATATTACCGGCGAAGTTCGTCAGCCGACGGGCATTTTATTAAAAGAAGGCGGACTTTCGCTTTATCAGGCAATATCAATGCTTGGCGGTCCCAATCGTGAAGCCAAAACCAAGGACATAAAAATTTACCGTTTAAAGGTGAACTCGAAAGACCGCGAGATTATTTCTGCTAATTATGACTTGATTAAAAAGGGAACACAAAAAGATATAATGCTCGAGCCTTACGATATTGTTGAAGTTGATAAATCGAAGAAAAGTATCGCGCAAACAATTTTAGAAATTGCCATTGGTGCCGGAAAGGGCAGCATATCGACGGTTACGCAGGGACTTGGAACCAGAATTTTTTACTGATCAAATCGTTAATCTGTTATTATAAATCGTGCAATAGAGAAATCTGTTCACGATTTTTCTTTTTCCGCGTCGGCGTAAATTTTATCAATTACGTTTTTGTATTTTTCGTCAACGATGCGGCGTTTTACCTTCAAAGTCGGTGTGAGTTCGCCGCCTTCGACCGTTAATTCGTTTTCGAGCAGCGCGATTTTTTTTACCTTTTCGTATTGCGATAAATCGCCGGTCAATTTTTCGACTTCTCTTTCAAAAAGATCAACGATGCGCGAATGAGCGCAGAATTCCTGCGGCGTTTTCAATTCTAAATTTTTCAATTTCGCATAATTAGCCAACTGCTCGAAATTCGGCACAATCAAAGCGGCGGGAAATTTTCGCTCGCTGCCGATGAGGACGACTTGATTGACAAAGCGGGAAGTTTTTATCAATTGTTCGACCGGCGAAGGCGCGATGTATTTTCCGCCCGAAGTTTTAAAAAGCTCTTTTTTGCGGTCGGTTATATATAAAAATCCGTCTCCGTCAATTCGTCCGATGTCGCCGGTTTTAAACCAGCCGTCAGCAGTAAAAGCGTCTCTTGTCGCTTCTGCTTTGTTGTAATAACCGGACATCACGTTCGGTCCTGCAGTTTCGATTTCTCCGTCTTCGGCGATGCGAATTTCGACGTTGCGAATCGGTTTGCCGACTGCGCCGAGCCGCACATTGATCGGATTGCTCGACGAAATCACCGGCGAAGTTTCCGTCAAACCGTAACCCTGCATAATCGAAACGCCCGCGCCTTTGAAGATCAGAAAAATATCGTTGGAAAGTGCCGCGCCGCCGCAGATGCAAAATCTGAGTCGTCCGCCGAAAAATTCGCGGAACTTTGAAAAAACGATCCGGTCGGCAATCGTGTGTTTCGCTCCGAGTAAAAACGGAATTTCCTGTCTTTTCTCAGTTCGCAAAGCATAATCTTTGCCGACTTCGATTGCCCAATCGTAGATTTTTTCCTTTAAACGGCTCGACTGCGCGGCTTGCATTTTGGCTTTCGAGTAAACTTTCTCGAAAATTCGCGGAACGCCGACGAAAATCGTCGGGCGAACTTCGCGCAGATTCTCCGCCGCTTTTTCGATTGATTCGGCGTAATAAACGCTCATTCCGTTGTAGATATAAACATACATCGCCGCGCGTTCAAAGATATGCGAAAGCGGCAAAACCGAGAGCGGCACGTCGCGCCCGTTAAAATTGTAATTCTCGCCGGCATCAATCAGGTTTGAAATAATGTTGGCGTGCGAAAGCATCACGCCTTTCGGTTCGCCCGTCGTGCCGGAAGTATAAATCAACGTCGCCAGATCGTTCGGCTCAATCTCGCTCTGCAATTTTTTAATCTGTTCTGGTTCTTCGGCTTTGAGTTTTTCACCGGCTTTTTCCAAATCGTCGAGCGAAATCACTTTTTCATATTCTTTGTCTGCTGCTTCAAACAAAATTATCTTTTCTAAAGTTGGGATTTTAGCTAAAGTTTCTTCGAGCCGGATTAAACACTCTTTGTTTTGCAGAAATAAAATCCGTGCGCCCGAATCTTTGATTATGTATTCGATTGAATTCGGAGCAAGCGTTGTGTAAAGCGGCACATCGGCGATTCCGGCAAATTGACAGCCCGCGTCGGTCAAAGTCCATTCGGGCGAATTGGCGGACAAAAGCGCGGCGCGGTCGCCTTTTCTCAGACCGAGCGAATAAAGTCCGAGCGCGATATTTTCGATCCGCGCAAGCATTTCTTCGGATGAAATCGAATGCCATTCGCCGTCTTTTTTATAATTCAGAGCGTCCGGGCGCGAATGTTTTCGGGCAGCCTGCGCGAACAGTTCGGCTAACGTCTGTGGTTCGTCGGCAAAAAGCGGAACGCGATCTTTTAATTGCTTATTTCGGACTTCTGATTTTGAATTTTGGGTCACTTGACTCGACATATTTTTTTTAGTGAGCAGCCATCAGATGGCAGTTAGCAGATACAGACAGCAGTAAAAGAAGAATGTCTTCCTGCCGACTGCTAACTGATGACTGATAACTGATGACTGCTGGCTGCCCGCGTTCCGTTAAAAAACACTTTCAAAACCTCGTCCGCCATCGGCGCAAGCGGATATGATTTTTTCGATAAAATCCAATTCGTCACCATTTCATCGAGTGCGCCGTAAAGAATTTTAGCGCAGACGACCGG
>JALYQJ010000085.1 GCA_030855875.1 Acidobacteriota bacterium | reverse complement strand
TGCTGTCGGGAAAAACGCGCAAGAATTCTTCATAGACCGCAATCGCTTCGTCAAATTTTTTCATTTTCTCATATGCCAAACCGAGAAACTGGTAAATAGTTATCGCGTCCGGCGCGCCTGCCAGCTGCGAAACGGCTTTTCTGAAATATCCGGCGGCGAGCATATAATTGGCTTCCTCCGATTCAAAATCGCCCGTTGAGCCAGATGCTTCCGCTTTCTCTTTGTAAAGTAGACCTAAACCCGTCTGCGCTTCCGGCTGAATGCCTTTGCCTTCCGTGATAGCGCGTTTGAAAGTCGCAATCGCTTTTTTTTCATCACCTTCCGAAACATAAATTCTGCCTTCGACGGCGGAGGCTTCCGCATAATTCAGCCGCGCTTTCCTTGCGGCGGCAATGGCTTTGAGTGCGCCTTCGTTGTCGCCGCTGGCGGACAGAACACGAGCGAGCGCGAGATTTGCTTCGGCGTATTTTGGGCGCAAACTTATCGCTTTGCGGTATGCGGCAATCGCTTTTTCGCGGTCGGTGGTCGATAATCTTTCGGCTTCTTGAAAGGTTAATTCGGCTTGGTCGGTGGTCTTGACGAGCGCAATTTTTACATCACCTTTTTGCGCAGCAGTCAAATTTTGCAACGCTTCTTTAAAACCGTCGGCGCGAACGCGAAGTTTGTGCGCTCCGGCAGTAACGGGCTTGATAATCAATTTTCCGCTTTCGTCCGTTGTGCCGCGTCTTAAATCGTCGAGCCAAACGATTGCATTTGGCTCAGTAATAACGGTGATTGTTCTGGTTGCTTGCGTTGTCGCGGGTTTTTGCGCCGAAACCATCGAGGCAAATAGTCCTATCAGACAGAAGATTTTCAAAATCAAAGTTTTATTTTTGCTCTTTTGTATTCGCATTGATTTACTCTTGTAAAGTTTTTAAATAATTTTACCACAAAGACACCGCAGGCACGGAGCTTTCAAAGTAAAAAGGTAAAAGTAAAAAGTTGAGCCGAATTTTGTCTTTTACCTTTTTACTTTTTACTTAAAAAACTCTGTGTCTCTGTGGTAAATTGTATTTCTTTTCTGTGCTTACAGTATTTTATTTGCCGCTTGGAATTTGTTTCAAACAGCGAAGCAACGGCGTTATCGTCAAGTCTTGCACAAAAAAAAGGGAAAGGTAACCGCGCCGAATCGAAACTCGTGCTGACAAAATGTATTATTTCGACGAATTAGGAATTTCAGTTATTTCAAAGTCCATCGCGTCCATATCCTCATCCGATTCTTCGGGTTTGCCCAAAAGTTTCAGCCACAAAAATCCGATTGTTCCCGCTGTTAGGGAAGCAAGCAGAATCGCCATTTTCGAGGCGTTTATCGCGTCCGCGTTACCGACGAAGGCGAGATTCGTGATAAAAATTGACATCGTAAAACCGATGCCGCCCAAGATTCCAGCGCCGAAAACGTGCTTCCAATTTAAATCGAGCGGCAGACGGCAAACGCCTGAACTCACCGCTAAAAAACTCAAAAGCATAATGCCAATCGGCTTGCCAATCAGAAGTCCCGAAATAATTCCCAAACTATTTGTCGCGGTCAAACTCGGCAGAGCGTCCGCGCCGATAACGATGCCCGTATTACAGAGCGCGAAAATCGGTAGGATCATAAAAGCAACCGGCTTATGCAATAAATGTTCGAGCTGGTGCGAAGGCGATTCTTCGTCATCTTCCTTGCTGGTGAACGGAATTGTAAAGGCGAGTAAAACTCCCGCAATCGTCGCGTGAACTCCCGATTTCAGCATCAAAAACCACATCAATCCGCCGCCGAGCAAGTAAGGAATCAAACTCATCACACGGAAAAAGCGATTGAGCGCAAATAAAAAACCGAAGACTAAAATCGCTCCGATTAAATATGCACCTGAAAGTTTCACCGTGAAAAAAACGGCGATAATGACTATCGCGCCTAAATCGTCTATCACGGCGAGCGCCGTCAAGAAAACTTTCAGCGACGCGGGAACACGGCTGCCCAAAAGCGCAAGCACACCCAGAGCAAAAGCGATGTCGGTTGCCATCGGAATCCCGATTCCGGCTTGCGCCTCAGTTCCGCGGTTGAAAATAAAATGAATCAGCGCAGGCAGGCATATACCGCCGAATGCCGCAAAAATCGGTAAAAGAGCGTTTTTAAAATCGGACAATTCGCCGACCTGAAGTTCGCGTTCGAGTTCCAAACCGATAAACAAAAAGAAAATCGTCATTAACCCGTCGTTTATCCAATGCTCGATGCTGAGACCTGCGACATACATTTGCCATAAACTTAAATAATTAGCGCCCAAAATCGAATTGGTGATAACGAGCGAAACAATCGTGCAAATAATCAGCAGAATTCCGCTCGATTTTTCGGAGTCGAAAAAGTTTTCGAATGTTCTTGATAATTTTCTTTGAACAACGCCCATAATAATTTGTTTTAACTGAAAATTATCAATTCGATTTTCAGAATTTCCATTTCAGCCCGTTGTTAAATAATACGATTGGAAACCCAATTCGCCAAAATACGCTTGATTTTTCCGCGCAGCAAATTATAATGAGTAGTTCGTGGCTGGGTAGCTCAGCTGGTTAGAGCGTCGGATTCATAACCCGAAGGACGAGTGTTCAAGTCACTCTCCAGCCACCAAATTAATTGATTTTTAGGAGCTTTCGCGCTCCTTTTCTTTTT
>JALYQJ010000044.1 GCA_030855875.1 Acidobacteriota bacterium | reverse complement strand
CGCTGTGCGGATGCGAGAAAGCGACGCTCAAATAAACTTCCGAAAAAGATTCGAGCCGTTCGCTGATTTCGCCAGCCAGCCAATCGTTCCATTCAATTCCGCGCCGCAGCGGTAAATCAACCACCCAAGTCTCGGCAATGCCTTCGGGCAGCAGCCATTCGAGAAACGGCGGAATCATCACAATCAAGCTCACATCGGGTTGATAATCAATGTAATGTTGCGCGTTGAGCAGTTTGAGAAGCGAATGACCGTATAAAGTATCGAGGCAATTGAGCAGAACCACCTTGTTTTTAACTTGTGAAAATTTCCGCGCTTCAAAGCGAAGCGGCTCTTTCGTTCGCGTCTCGTAAGAATCAGCCAGCCAACCGGAAAACCAGGCGGCATTTTCATCGCCGTAAACCACGCCTGATTTTTTATCCAATAAAACAGGCGTGTATAAAGCCTGTCCCGCCGGCAAGTCGCCGTAAAATTCGCTTTCGCACTGCGGACAATGAAAGTCCGCGAGATTACGCATTCCGGTTATTAAAAAATCGGAAGCCGTGAGCGTCGAATGACAATTCGGACATTCGACCGGCGATATTTCTAAGACGGATTTTAGGCGAATCATCTATTTTGCTTTCGAGTCGGGCGTTGCAACGTGCATCGAGTAGCGGGCGGCTTCGACGCTTTCGCGTCCGGGAAAAATCGGGTCGCCTTTGACTAAGTTGCGAATTTTATAATTCATCTCTTTTAAGAAAACTTCAATCTCTTCGGGATTGTTGCCCATATCAAAAGTCGTTTGACCGAACTCGAACGTCAGACAACGGATGCGTTTGGATTTCAACATCCGCCGCGCTCCGTGCAAAACTTGAAGTTCCGCGCCTTCGACATCTATCTTCAGCAAATCAATTAGTTCGATTTTATTTTTTTCGCAATAATCGTCTACGGTCGTCGCGGGCGTTTCCTCAATTCCGACAGGCTCAAAGTCAAGTCCGTAATTTTTGAGCGGACGCGCCGCCTGAGAGTTAAAACTCGAAAGAGCATCTTCGTAAACGTGCAATCTAATAAATCCGATTTTATCCGATAAAGCCAGATGATTGAGTGAAACATTACGTTTTCCGGTTGCTTCACAGACGATTTTTAGATGCTCAAAAGTTTCACTACTCGCTTCAAAAGCGTGAACATTGCCGTCGTCGCCGACAAAGCGCGAAAACAAAAGCGTCAGTTCGCCGACGTTCGCCCCGACATCGAAGACGGTCATTCCTTCGCGCAGATATTCCAAATAAAAAATGCGTTCGGCGCGTTCGATTTCCGCAAAAGCGGCTGGTTCGTTCGGCGCGGAAAAACGCTGCTTTTGTCGTCGGAAGACATTTAGAAAATTTCTCATCTCCAAAATTAAACGGAATAGTCGGAATCCGAAAGCCGCCATTCCGCCTCGACCAGACAACAGCCGTGCGAAATCGGCGGAACTTCGCCCGACCCGTAAAAATCTCCTTCGATGACGTTTAGGTCGCTCGCGTCATCAATTCTATCAAGATATTCATCATCGCACATAACGCTAAAGCCCAAACGATAACTCGCTGGCGGCAAGGGAAGTTTGCGGATGCGGCAAACAAAAGCTCCGGTTTCAGGCAAAGAATCCCAGTTGTTGCCGGTCAGCCGATTGTGCTGCAAAAACACGGGAACATCCAGATATGTTCTTACCATAAAGCCGATAATTACGTTGAATTTCTTACGATCCGGCAGCGTTTCAAAATAAAAATAAATGTCAACGTCTTGACCCGACATCGCATTGTAGAGAGAATTGCCGTCTAAATCCTTAATCTCAATCCTCGTTACGCGCACCTCTCCCGAACCGCTCCGGTCGGCGCGTTCTGCAAAATTCAAATCAATATTTTTATTGACGCTTTCGAGATAATGCGAAATCGCGCCGGTTTGTTCGCCGACGAATGTCACTTTGCCTTTTTCCAAAACCACGCCGCGTTCGCATAGATTTTCGACGGCAGCCATATTATGGCTCACAAAAAGAACGGTTCGTCCCGCTTTTGCCACGTCCTGCACTTTGCCGAGACATTTTTTTTGAAATTGCGCGTCGCCGACTGACAAAACTTCGTCAATGATTAAAATGTCGGGATTAAGGTGCGCCGCGACCGAAAATGCGAGCCGCATATACATTCCGCTGGAATAGTGTTTGACGGCGGTGTCGAGAAATTTTTCAATTTCCGCGAATTCGACGATTTCGTCAAACAATCGTTTAATTTCGTGATTTTTCAAACCCAGAATCGCGCCGTTCACGAAAATATTTTCGCGACCCGTCAGTTCCGGGTGAAAGCCTGTTCCGACTTCTAAAAGACTGTTCGCGTTGCCGTATAATTCGATTCGTCCGGTCGTCGGTTCGGTAACTCGCGCCAAAATTTTCAAAAGAGTTGATTTGCCCGCGCCGTTGCGCCCGATGATTCCGACAATCTCGCCCGGTTCGACTTCAAAACTGACATCGCGCAATGCCCAAAACAAATCCGGTTCGCGGCGATTCCGGCGCGAAAAAATTTCCAAAGGCGAACGCGCGACTTTAGAGACGGTCTCGCGCAGCGTCGCGTAATTCGCGGGACGAATTCCCAATTTGTATTGCTTGCTTAAATTTTCGACTTTAATAATAGGCTTCATTAATAATTCGAGGTTGTACCGACTGTAAACTGTGGCTTTGCGATAACATTTTAAGGCGCGGAAGCTAAAAAGCCGCGAATGATTTCGTCAATCCGGGCGGCTCGATTCTCGAAAGTATGTTCGCGCAAAGTGCGGAGTTGACCGGCAGCGGCGATTTCACGCCGTTCGTTTTCGTGTTCGAGAATATATTTAACTTTTTCAACGCACTCTTCCGCCGAACGATAAGTCAAAACTTCTTTGTCGGGTTCAAACAAATCAGACAGATTTTCTTTCCAATCGGTCAGCAGACACGCCCCGACACCCGTCGTTTCAAATAAACGCATATTAGACGCGCTGACCGGCGAAATGTCTATATGATTGTTGAAAGCAACGCGAAAGTCACGAAGCTGTTGGAACATTTCAAGTCCGAATAGAGGTCGGCGCGTTCGACGCGCAATGCGTTCGTCAACGGCATTCTCGAAAATCGGCGGCGACTTCCACGCGGCGATTTTTCGCACCACAGGCAGAGAATTTAGTAATTTTTCTGAAATGCCAGCGTTCCGCACGGCGTGGATAACATTATGCGCCTGGCGGCGGGCGAATATATTACGCCGTTGTTTGAATGACGGAAGTTTCATATCCGACCAAATTTGCAAATCCGTAAATTCGACAAGTTTTAGTAATAACCGTTCGCGCTCGATATGGAATTGGTTCTGTTTCAAAATCGAGCCGATAAATCCAAAGTCACTATTCGGTTGAGACTTCAAATCGAGTTGATTCAAAATCCGCGGCGCAAAGGCGTGGTTGACGTGATGACTGCGAATGCCTTTGGCGCGAAAATCCGCCACCATTTCGGGAACGCACGAAAGAGCGATGTCCCATTCGCGGAAAACGGACGAATCCTGATAAGGCGCACCGCACCAACCCAAAATGAGACGAATCGAAGGACATTCGCGTCTTATATTTTTCAGAAAATCGGCGGTAAAGGTTGAATAATCGGCAACTAACAGCACATCCGGGCGAAAACTTTTAATTTGCGCTGTTGCGATTTCAAAGAGCCAATCATTCTCATCAAAACTGAAATTATTCTCGCTCGCCCAACTCGTCTGCAAAAATTCCGCGTTGGCGATGATGTCGGTCGTTTCGTAATTTAATTCGGTTAAAGCGTTAGTCCAGAAATCGGAAGAGCCGAAGCCGTCATCTATCAACGCACGATGTTGCAGCAAATAAGACTGTTTCTTGAGTTCAGATCGCTTTTCATAAAAATCCCGCAGATACGATTGATGATAAATGCCCAGTTTGAGTAAGCGCATAATTGCCGAATGGGTTCAGAGTTCAAGATGATAGATTATATTTCCGGTTGCTTCCTCAACGCCGGTTTGATACAAACCGAGCCTTCGCGCTCCTCTCGGCGATACGTTATCCGGGTGAATCTTCGCCATCAGCCGTTTAGCTCCCGACAACCGGCAAATTAACTTGGCGGCATCTAGAGTCAAACGCATAAAAGCACCGCCGCGATATTTTTCGTCAATCAAAACCCCGAAAGACGGAACTTCATAACCGGCATCCCAGCCGCGCAGCATAAAAACACCAGCAAGATCGGCTTGCCAAAAAACTCCCGAGTAAATATCCATCTTTGACGCAGACAACATTTCGGCAATTGCCGATTCATCAGAACCGAAGGCGTAGAAGAAACGCAAATATTCAGCGGATTGCAAACGCATAAAAGCGGCGATTGCGCCAACATCCGTTGGCTCGAGCTGGCGAATTGAGAGCGATTTATTTGAAGGCATCGTTATTAAAACTTCGAGATTGATTGGAGAGTATTATTCTTCCTCAAGTAATTATCTTTATCTTAAAATATGAAATCCCTGTACAATGTATGGTAACACACAGACTCCACATCAATCTTTAATATAAATTTAACTAAATCTCATTTGGAATTTTTTTTCAATCTGTGAATCCAATTTTTATTTACGTGCGAATGAGAATATATGTTATCAGTAAAGAAGTTAATGCAGAGTCTGGTAATTGAGATTTAGACAAAATAGAAAAAAATAGATTGCCTCAGCATTTTGTTGTGATATGATGTTCGAACAATCTTTTTTGATCGATTGAAATTTTACTTCGGTTGAAAGCAAAATTTATTGTTTGTTGCTTGAAATCGAACGGTTAGACCCAATTTTTATTGGGTTGTTACAAGTGTTGTTCGGCTTGAGTTTGCCTTAGCATTATCAATCTTAGATTAACACTTAAAATATTTGAACATAAGGATACAAGGGAGGAGTTAGTAAATGCGAAAATCAACAC
>JALYQJ010000042.1 GCA_030855875.1 Acidobacteriota bacterium | reverse complement strand
CACCGCGCCTTTGCCGCCGGATTTTGTGACAACCGGCGACGCTCGCATCGAAATTACGGGCTTTCGTGAAGGCGGCGAACTCAACACGCTTATTGCCGGATCAATTCAGGCAAAACGGACGGTTTATACGAAAGATATTGATTTGGCGGATGTCATCAGCGGTCGGCGCGGCGATGGTTCAATATCAGAAGGTTCTTCGTCTTCGGGTTCGTTTTTGGGCGTTCCGCGCCTCGACATCAGCATCGAAGGGCGCGACGCGCTGACGGTTCGCAACAACGTCGCCGATTTGACGGCTTCGCTTTCTTTGCGCGTCACCGGCGATGTTGATTTTCCGCAGGTTTCGGGCAGAGTGACGGCGACACGCGGCACGGTTTTCTTTCGCGGCGACCGTTATGAAGTGCAGCGCGGCGTTTTGGAATTTCCGCCGAACACGAGCATCGAACCGTATATCAATCTGCAAGCCGAAACCGAAATCCGCGGCTATCAAATCGTCGTCAATTTAACCGGCGAGTTAACCAACACCGAAAATCTGAGCGCGACTTTGCGCTCGAATCCGGCACTGCCGCAAGCCGATGTCGTTTCGCTGGTTACGACCGGAAATCTGTCGAATTCCGATTCCGGCATTCCGACGCTGGCGCAGTCGGGCATCAACACGGCGGCGGAAATTCTGACCGACACGCTGATTAACAATCCGGCGCGAAAGGCGACCGACCGGCTTTTCGGATTGAATGTTTTTGAAATTGACCCGATAATTTCGGGTCAAAGGCTCGGCGCGTCGGCGCGTTTGACGGTCGGCAGACAGATTAACAAAAATCTTCTCGTGACATATTCGACAAATCTTTCGCAAGACCAGAATCAAGTTTTGGCACTCGAATACCGCGTTTCCAACCGCCTGTCATTTGTCGCGCAGTATGAACAACGCTCTCTCAGCAACGTCACTCAGAGAAACAGCAATTTTAGTTTTGAAGTTCGCTTGAGAAAAAGATTTTAGGAGAAAATTTCGCAACGGAGAAATGGAAAAAGTAATTTGAAGAGAATGAACAAGTCGGGCGGAGTCAAAAAAAATAATATTCAAAGTGTTTTCGGTTATCTGAATAAAGTTGCGGTTTTCTCAAAAAAAATCTCTGCGTTTCTGTGTCTGTTCGGTTCGTTTGTTGTTTTCGATGTTTTCGCGCAAAGCAAATATGAAGACCGCCGCATCGGAAACGTCATCATCACGTTTGAAGGCACAGACCGGAGTTCTTCGTCAGCCGCCGAATTTGAAGTGATCGCCAGAGAAAAACTCGGCGATACATTTTCGACCGTCAAAGTGCGCGATGCCATCGAAGCACTTTACAATACGAAAGACATTGTGTTCGCCAAAGCCGAAGCGATTGAAGTCGGAGCGACGGCGGTTGATTTGCGGTTCGTCGTCCGGCGCAAAACCAGAGCCGATAAAGTGACGATTCAAATCGGCAATACAATCGGCGATAAAATTACCGAAGGCGAATTGCTTCTGCGCGTCAATTTGCTTAATCCGGGAGCCGCCGTCACCGAACAAACTCTGCAAAACAACGCCGATTTGATTTTGGAATATTTGCGCGAACGCGGATTTTATAACGCCGAAGTTACTTTTTCGCAGCAGTCGCAGCGAGTCGAAACGTCGGTCGCGGTAATTTTTAACGTCACGCCTAACGCTCAGGCGAAAGTCGGAAGTTTCACTATCAACATCGAAAATTTCGACCAGACAAAAGTAAGAGAAGATTTAAAGCTCAAATCCGGCGAATTATTTTCGCGCGAAAAGCTGAATGAAGATGTCGAGAAAATCCGACAGGCTCTCCGCAAACAAAACTTTCTCGCTCCGCAGCTCGACGAACCGCGTCCGGTTTTTGACGAAGCAAAAAACCAGATAAATATTACGGTCAGCGGAAAAGTCGGTCCGAAGGTCAATGTTACGGTTGAAACCGAACGCGAACAAATCGGCGACAAGACGCAAACCAGACTTTTACCCGTCCGGCGCGAAGGCACGATTGATTTCGCCGCCATTATCGAAGGCGAGCGGCGGCTCGAAAACTACTATCAGGAACAAGGCTATTTCTTCGCCGAAGTCACGCCGGTTTGTGCGGTCACGCCGGAATTTACCGAAGCAGAGGCAAGCGTTACGGCTAATAACACCGAGTCTTTATGCTCGGCTCTGGGCGGCGCGGAACTCGTCAATCGCACCGTTGACATCAAATATAATGTCAATCTCAACCGCCAATTTAAGCTCGTTGATATTCGGCTCGAAGGAACCGACGAATTGACTATCGAAGCGATTCAAACCATTCTCGAATCGCAGGAAGCTAACATTCTCGGCTTTATTCCGCTGTTCGGTTACGGGCGCGGCTACACGAGCGCGGAACTGCTCGAAGACGACCGGGCGACGATTCGTTCGCTGATGCGCGAACTCGGATTTCGCCGCGCACAGGTTTCCGTCCGTCAGGGCGTTTCGCCGAACGGCGAAGATTTAATCATCACGTTCGTCGTCGAAGAAGGCATTCCGACGCGCATCGCCGATGTCGAAATCGAAGGCAACACGGCATTTACCGACGCGGTTCTTCAAACGCAGCTTCCAAATTTGATCGGCAAAAACTTTTCCCGCGCACGAGCCAGAAACGGAGTAAAGAAACTTTCGGAATTTTACTCGAAAGAAGGTTTTTATGATGCCCGAGTAACTTACTCGCTCGTCGAATCGCCGAAAGTCCCGGACGCGACGGAAGAAACGGTTAAAGTCGTTTATAAAGTCGAAAACGAAGGGAAAAAAGTTTACATCAAGCGCATTTTAATCAACGGCAATGAGTTGACCAAACCGGAAGCGATTCTCAAAACGATCAACCTTCGACCCGATACTGTTCTCCGCGCCACCGATATTTTCCGCAGCGAGCAAAATCTTTACGCAACGAGCGCGTTCCGGCGCGTCGAAGTCAAAGTCGAGCAAGCCGGTTTGCGACCCGACGGCAATCGCCTGACCGACGTTATTATTGATGTCGAAGAAGAAAAGCCGCGACTTGTAACTTACGGCGGCGGTTTCTCGACCGACGGCGGACCGTTCGGATTTTTCGACATCCGGCACTTTAATCTGTTCGGTAAATTGCAGCAGGGCGGTGCGCGTGTCCGCGTCGGCAGATTGCGACAGCTTGCTCAAATTGATTTTATCAATCCGCGATTTTTAAACGACGGCAGAACCGACGACGGTTACATTCGATTTTCGCCTCTCACTTTCACGGCGCAATATGAGCGCGATTCGACCGTTACCCGATTCTTCCGCTCGACCTTTGATAAAGGAACTTTCGGCATCGTCCAGCGCGTTGACGCGGACGGCAATCCGATTGATGATTTCGGCGTGAAAACCGGCGATCCGACGATTAACCGCTTCACATTATCGGCTGAAACCAGCCGCACGATTAGCCAGAAAAGCCGCAGTATTTTGTTTCTGCGTTACCGTTATCAGGATGTTCGTTTATTCAAGATTGACAGCCTTTTGATTAAGGATTTGCTGCTGCCCGACGCAAAGATTCGCACGTCCGGTTTCGGCGCGACTTTTGTCCGCGACACACGCGAAAACTGTTCGATAAGATATTCGCTGCTCGATATTATCGCCAGAGGCGAGCCGGGCGATCCGTGCCGCTACAACGCCGGCGATCCGACACGCGGCGATTATCTGACGACCGAATACAACGTCTCGCTTCCCGCGCTCGGCGCAAACATCGGTTATCACAAATTTCAGGCTTCGTATAATTATTACCGCACGTTTTCATATTTAAAGAACACGACTTTTGCCGGACGCGCGATTCTCGGATTATCGAATGTTTTTTCCAAACGTCAGCGATTTTCTTCTTCGCAATTCCCCGATTTGGAAGGAATTTTGCCGATCAGCGAACGGTTTTTCGCCGGAGGTTCGACGACGCTGCGAGGTTTCGAGTTTGAATCAGCCGGTCCGCGCGTCGTCGTCGTGCCGCAGGGAAACTTCCGAAACAGCAGCGGCGATCCGGTATTTTTGCCGCCGTTTGCGATTCCATTCGGCGGCAACGCACTGGCAATCGTCAATCTGGAAGCCCGCATTCCGCTGACGAAAAGTATTCGCGCCGTGCCTTTTTATGACGGCGGCAACGTCTTTCGCCGCGTCGGTGATATTTTCAACCCGCCGGACGTTGCGCCCGATGATGTTTTCCGGCAAAATCTGCGCGCGCTCTGGAGTCACACGGTCGGATTAGGTTTTCGCATTAAAACACCGATTGGCGGCGAATTCGGTGTTGATTACGGTTATCTGCTCAACCCTCCGCGATTTCTGATTCCGCAAGTCAACGCGCCCAACGCTATTTTTCAAGTGCGCCAAAGCCAAATTCACTTTAGATTTTCGCAGGCATTTTAGATTAAGAAGGCAGAAGACAGAAGGCAGAAAAAAAGAGGAGAAATCAGAAATCAGAAATCAGAAATTTAATGTCGAAAGGCAGAAGGGAGAAGGCAATTTTTATTCTGCCTTCTGCTTTCTGCCTTCTGCCTTCTGCCTTGTGATTAATTTATCGCCGATGAAACGATGTGACTTTCGTCTAATTCGACGATGAACCCCTCATCCTGCATCTCCGGCAGCGAACGATTTTCAGCCGGTTTATATTTATTGGGCGTGGGCGGAATTATGCGGGTTTCGATAATCGTCGCATTGATCGGCGATTGAACGGACGATTGCGTCAGCAAAGTTTTATTTTCCGCTTCTTTCATCCGCCTCTGTTTGCGGATGCCTTTCATTACATACATCGCTTTATCGGCGGCGATAACGACCTGATCGAAACTTTCGCCGTGTCGCGGATAGCTTGCCGCGCCTAAACTTACGCCGACACACGCGAATTTGTCATCGCCGACGGGCAGCTTAAATCCGATGACCGCATTTTCAATTCGCCGACACAAATCGCGCACGGCTTCTTCGTCGGTTTCGGGAACAATCGCCACAAATTCGTCGCCTGCATAACGCGCCAGAAAATCATAATCACGAAGCTGTTCGCTCATCACGGCGGAAATACCTTTGAGCATCGCATCGCCGGCTTTGTGACCGAACGTATCGTTGACCGACTTAAATCCGTCGAGATCGAGCATCAAAACCTGAAAACTGCTTCCCGAACGACTCGCCCGCGCCACTTCTTTTTCAAAATGTATCTGCAAACTTCTGGCGTTCGGCAATCCGGTCATCGGGTCGGTCAATGCTCGCGTTTCGGTTTCGGTATGTTGAATTGATTTGACGATTGCGTCCGCCGCAATCCGCGTCACCGTTTCCAAAAGCCGCAGATGTTCTTCCTGATAACCTAATAATTCGCACGAATAAATTGACACCGCGCCGATTAATTTTTCATTCGTAATCAAAGGCAGCGAAGCCATCGCTGTATATTCTTCGGCAAGATTAAACTGCGTCGGCGGAAAATCGAGTTTCGGATTAATATTTTGCAGCGCCTGTCGTTTTTCGAGAACGTATCCGGTCGCACCGTCGCCGACTTTTATGCGTTTATTTTTTAAAATCTTATGATTTTTGCCTTCGGCGTAAACTATCTTCGCCGCCTCGTTCGTTTCATCCAAAAGGTAAATCGTGCAGGTATCGAAAGGAACAAAATCAGCAATTTTGCGGGCGAAAAGTTCGAGCGTTTCCTGTGAATTCAGAGACGAACTGAATTCTCTCGCCAGTTCGTAAAGCGTAAATACTTCGCGGTTGGCGCGTTTGATCTGGTCAACATAATTATTTTCGCCGCGAATTTGCGCGATGAGTTGATTTTCCGGTTTTTCGTCCACTCCGAAAGTGTATGAAAGACCTTGATCTTCGACTTCCGTTTCAAAGCGGCGCAGATTTCTGAGAAAAACGTCAATAATTTGCGGGTCGAACTGCTTTCCGGCATCATTGAGCAAAATTTTTCGGGTTTCATCGCGCGAAATCGCCGCCCGATACGGACGCGCTCCGCGCAGAGTGTCGTAAGAGTCGGCAACCGCCAGAATTCGCGCCGTCAGCGGAATCTCGGTTCCCTGCAATCTTTCGGGATAACCGCTTCCATCCCATCTTTCGTGATGATATTTGACCGCCGGAACGACCGGACAAGCGAAACCGATTTTTTCGAGAATCGCCGCGCCGACCGATGCGTGAACCTTCGTTTTTTCCGTTTCGGCGGGCGTTAATCTTCCCGGTTTGTTCAAAATATGATCGGGAACGGCGAGTTTGCCGATGTCGTGAAGCAGTGCGCCGGTTCGCAGCGCGTCTATTTCGTTTTCTGAAAGATTTAAGACTTTCCCGATGCCGGTCGCGTAAATCTGTACGCGGCGGACGTGACCGATTCCGACCTGATCGCGCGCGTCAATCGCCGTGGCGAGAGCTTCGACCGTCGCCAGATGAATGCGGCTCGCTTCGGAAATTTCTCTGGTTTTTTGCGCCAAACGGCGATTATGAAATTGACAGCCGAGATGTCCGGTAATCGTTATAAAAAGCAGAACCAAGCCGAACGCGATGCCGAAATAAATGAAAACGTAATGCAGCAAAACGGTCACCAAAGTCAGCAAAAGATAGCCGACCGCTTTCCAGCCGGTGCTTTCCTTTAGAATCTCGAAAACCGTATAATCGCCTTGAAGACTGAGAAAAGTTGAATAAATAAGATCATTGACAATGTAATGCGTCAACGCCGCCAAACAAATTGCTGAAATAAGTTGAACAGCCTCGACCGTCGTGTCGCCGACCGGAGTTTGAAAAAATCCCGCTTTGTTTTGTAAAAATAAATAAAAGACGTTTGCGGCAGCGAGCGTCGCCGCAATATTAGAAAAAACTTTGAAAAGTTGATGATTGATATTTCTGGCTTTAATATCGAATTGCGCCAGCATTCCGCTCAGCGAAAGCAAAATGCCGCCGGGTGTGCCAAGCCAGATAATTCCCCAAAGAATCATCAGTTCTTTAACCGAAAACTTTGTCTGCGTTCCCGGAATATTTATCGTATATTGATTTATTATAAAAGATATGAAGAGCGACACTCCTAAAACGATGAATTGAGAAACAGAGTAGGAAGTCGTGCCGAACGCGGTAAATCCAAGTGCGAAAAGGCTCGCGGCAAACATTGCGAACCACAGAACTTTCATTTGCCGGTTGTATTCCGAGAGGCTAAACTTTTTCATCTTCATTGTAAAAATTACTAAAATAGGAATTAACAGCGGGAGTGTTTTTCTATTGAGCAAACTTTAGATTTTGTGTAACCGAAGTCAAAACCCATTGAGCTTCAAAAGAACTTAACAAACTTTGTGCCAGAGATTTACGGGCTGAAACGGATGTTTTAAGGTGAATAAAACGCACACAAATATTTACATAAATTTATTCATTCAAAATGACAATTCAAAATGACAGGATATAAGTCAAAATGAAATGTGAAATTTTTGAGGCAACAACAGAGCGTGTTGCAGGTTTCAAATGAGCGTATGAGTTTGGCAGTTTAGAGATGAAGCGCGAACTTCGCTGCGGGTAAATCCTAACTATTAATTCTAAAGTAGTTGGCAAGTAAAAATCAACATAATTTTTTGATTATATTTTTTCGCCCCAATCGCGTTTTTACGGGTAAATCGTTGGACTTCCGCATAAAGTGTATTTTATCTTCGCTTTCTCTTATAATTTTAAAATTTGATAATTAAGTCCTTCAGCTTTCGATTTGTTAATATTCTTACAGTTGTAAAAATATGAAAATTCTTCCTTCACTCTTTCCGGCGATATTTTTGGCGTTTGCAATATGCTGCGGCGCGTCTGCTGCTGCCGCTCAAACTTCCGACGATGTTATTCGCGTAGATACCGAACTCGCGGCGTTTGAAGTGACCGTCACGGACAAAAACGGAAAGCCTGTGCGCGGGTTAAAGGCTGAAGATTTTCGGGTGAACGAAGACGGAGAGCAGCGGAAAATAGACTTTTTCGAGCCGCTCAAAAAGCAAAACGAAACGCGCCCGCTTTCCATCGTTTTCGCGCTCGACGTTTCGGGCAGTATGACGGCGCAGGAATTGGAACGGCTTCGCGCCGCGCTGCAAAGTTTTGTGCAGAATTTAGCCGATTATCAATCGTATTTCGCCATAATGACGTTCGGAATGGAAGTCAAAACTTTACAGTCTTTTACCAATCGCCCGGAAAAACTCGAAAAAACATTCGATAAACTGATGAAGGACGAAGAAGGACTTTCGACGCACGCTTACGACGCGGTTGATGATGCGATTCGGCTTTTGCGGAAAAAATCGCCGTCGGCAATTAAAAATCAACTCCCGAAACGCGCCGTCATTTTGATAACCGACGGTTTTCCGGTCGGCGACACGGTGAAACCGCGCACGGTTATCGAACGCGCCAACGATGCGGAAACGAGCGTTTATTCGGTGATTTTGCCGTCGTTTTCGCGGCTGCAAGGCAATAAAAAACCGCTGATGACTCCGCTCGAAGCCAGCGGTTTGACGGAAAAAACGGGCGGCAAAAATTTCTATGCCGCCCGCAACGATTTCGCCCCGCTTTTCAAGGCTTTAGCCGAAGAGATAACGGCTTCCTACGTTCTCGCTTTTTATCCGAGCGAACAAAATCAGCGGGACGGAAAATTTCACGAAGTAAAAATTGAAACTTTCAGCGATTATACGATCAAACAAAATCGCTCCGGCTACCAAATAAAGAAGTGAGTTTTTTTTAATTCCCGCTTCTTATTTCTCACTCCTCAAATCTAAAACCTTTCGTCATCATCATCCAAATTGTCGTCCAAATCATCGCTGTCTTCCTGAAGATCAACTTCGAGCGGGTCAAGCCCGACGACCTCCAATTTCGAGCCGCATTCTTCACAAGTAACGACATCGCCTTGTTCGGATTCGGCATCTACATAAACATCTTCACTGCATTCGGGGCAACTGGTTGTCGGCATTTTTCTATTTTCTCCAAATAATTTATAAATTTATGACGTTTCACTTAAAACAAAAGTTAAACTTATGTATGCTGTCAATTTAACTTTTCAAAACCGGCTTTTCAAAACTATTTTAGCAGGAATTATTCAGACCTGACTTTTTCTTAAAAGTTTATTGATAAATTTTTCAATTAGCAATTTTCAAAATGCAATTTCCCTTTAAATTATCGCAAAACAAAGACTTTGACGCGATTGGTTTCGGCACTAACGCGGTTGATTATCTGATTCGGGTGCCGGAATATCCGGTTTTTAACTCAAAAATCGAACTCGACAATTACGTTCAACTCGCGGGCGGCGAAATCGCCTCGACAATGGTCGGACTACGGCGTTTGGGAATGAAAACCGCGTATATCGGACGCTTCGGCGCGGACGCGGCGGGCGATTTCGGTTTGCAGACTTTAATTGACGAAAACGTCAACGTCGAATACGCCGAACAAATTGTCGGCGCACAAACGCAAATCGCTTTTATCATTATTGACTCACGCAGCGGCGAGCGGACTGTGATCTGGAAACGCGACGAAAAATTGTCGTTCGCGTCCGATGATGTGCCGTTTGAATTTATCAAACAGGCAAAAATATTTCACGCCACGCCGCACGACGCGCCGGCGTGCGCCCGTTTAGCAAAAGAGGCGAAGGCAAACGGCGCAATCGTTTCGATTGATATTGACAATATTTTCGACGGTCTTTCGGAGATGATACCGCTCGTTGATATTTTTATTTCGTCCGCCGAATTTCCCGAAAAACTGCTCGGAATTACGGATAAAAAAACGGCTTTGCGCGAAACAAACCGGCGTTTCGGCTGTCCGGTCGTCGGAATGACTCTGGGCGCGAGCGGCTCGCTGATTTTGTGTGAAGGAGAATTCGTCGAAACCGAAGGTTTTCAAGTTCCGAACGGCTGCAAAGACACGACCGGCGCGGGCGACGCATTTCGCGTCGGCTTATTATACGGTTTGTTAAAAGGCGAATCGGTAGAAACTTCGGCAAAAATGGCAAACGCCGTCGCCGCGCTCAAATGCCGCGCCGTAGGAGCGCGAACGGCTTTGCCAAACGAAGACGAGATGCAAAGATTAATGAGAAGCTGAGAATCAAATCAAAATAGTGACATAGCCACAAAAAGGCACAAAATTCACATAAAATCCTATGTTATTATATGTGAGGTTTTTGCCTTTTTGTGGCTATTTTTTCTTTCCAATTCCTCGTTAAAAAACGTCGTCGGTATTTATTTCATTTAATTTCGGCGCGACGGTCTTCAGATTTTCATTAAAAAACGCGATAACTTTTGTCCAGGCATCTTTCGCCGCTTCAGCGTCGTAAACTTCCGGTCGCGTGTCATTGAAAAATGCGTGGTCGGCTTCGTATTTAACCGATTCAATCGGTAAAATATTGGCTTTGGCGATTCTTTCGAGTTCGGCGACTTTTTCCGGGTTAATCCATTTGTCTTTCGTCGCGGAAATAAAAATGACCGGACATTTCAAACCGTTTAACGTAAATTCATCGGGAACATCGCCGTAAAACGGCGCGGCTGCCCCCAAACCTTCGAGTTTGCAAGCTGCTTGCAGAGCGTAAGTTCCGCCCATACAAAAGCCGGTGATGCCGAATTTAGCGATTCCGTATTTATCCTGCGCCGTCGTAATTGCGTTTTTAATCGTGTCCAGACCGTCTTCGAGTTCGAGGCTCTCCATCATTTTCGAGGCTTCTTCGGAACTTTCGGCGATTTTACCCTGATACAAATCCGGCGCGATGGCGATAAAACCTTCGTCGGCGTAGCGATTGGCAATGTCTTTGATGTGGTCGTTTAAACCCCAATATTCCTGAATGATGATGACGGCTTTCGTTTTTTCATCCGTTTCGTCGGGCAATGCGGCGTAAGCACTGCCCGCGCCTTTGGCGTTGTCAAAAGTTAAAGTTTCAGTTTTCATAAATGCGTGTAATTCTCCTTTGAAATTTGTTTTTATTGATTATAAACAAATTTTTGCAGCAGAATGAAATTTACACTTTATTTTCCGTTTTTTACTTTTTTATTTTATTTTGACTTCTACAATCGCTGATTTTTTTCGTTCGCTAGTAGCGACGATTGATCTTCCGTCGAGGCTGTAACAGATCGCTTCGCCCTGCGCCCGTTCGCCTAATTTCACGACCGACAATTCCTGCCGCCAGATTTCATCGAAATTTTTTGCGCTTTCAGGAAGTTTTAATTCGTAAGCGTTAAAATAATCGCAGATGATAACGCGCTTGCCGTCCGCCGTGATGCCGCCCCCGGTCAGCAAGCCGTTTGGAACTGCCGGGACGCTGAAATCGGTGATTTTTTCGAGCGTGTTTGTTTTATCAATCACGTAATCGGCTTTTAAACGATAAACGCCCGCCGCGCCGCTGATTCTTTTTGTCAAAACATAAATGTCGCCGGATTGCGGATGAACGATCAGAGTTTCAGCATCGTGCCGCGTGTCGGGGTAATTTATTGTTATCGCTTCAGCGGTTTCGGTGTTTTCGGGATTGGTTTTGTCGTTAGATTTATTCGCTTCTAAAATTTGCGGTTCTTTGAAGCGATAAATTATCAATTCTTCGCGGTCGCGCACATTGTTTCCAATGTCACCGAGATATAAAAAACACTCGCCTTTCGCATTTTGAAAAGTTCCGATGTCTTCCCAATCTTTATTTTTCGCACCCGCCACGCGCCACGCGCCGAGATGTTCGCCCTTAATATTAAAAGCGTAGATCAGATTCGGATTGCCCGAATCATTGTGCGTCCAAAAAGCGTTTTGATTGCAGCGCGAGGCGACTATTCCGCTGCTTTCGGTTATTTCGCCGGACTCAAATTTGCCGACCTTTTGCGGCGCGGCGTAATCAATCGAAAATTTTTTGTGTGAATTTGCGGCAGTTTCTTTTTCGCTCGATGAAACCGCCGAGCAAGCGGAGAAAATCAGCGAAACGAGCGAAAACGATATGACAAACGCGAAATTTTTAGTTATAGTTTTTTGCGACATACTTCACCGAAAATTATAACGTAAAAAGACTGATTTGCGTTCAAAACTTTTTCAAGATTTAATCGTAGATAAATAAGCAGATTAAAAAGCAAAAAAGAAATTAGAGAGATAAAAGGTTGCACCGGATGATTGTCGGAACTGAATGGTTAATCGAAGCATTTGACTGTGAAGCGGAAACTTTGCGCGAAAAGTCTGCGCTGCAAAATGTTTTCTCGCAGATTATTGCCGATTTAAATCTAAAAACAATCGGCGAACCGCTGTGGCACAAATTCGGCGGTGAAGGCGGCATCACCGGCTTGACGATGCTGACCGAATCGCATCTCGCCTGTCATACTTATCCCGAATACCGAACCGCGACGTTTAATTTATATTGCTGCCGAACGCGCCCGGAATGGAATTGGGAAAAGAATTTAATGCGATTACTCGGCGCGAATAAAATTAAAGTTACTAAAATCGAACGCGGCGATAAAAACAATGCTGATGATATAAGCAAAAAACTCGTCAGTTATGGTGAAGTTAAAATTCGTGAACGCGGACGTTTGCCGCACTGGGAAAAAGAAGACGGAATTTATTTCGTCACTTTTCGACTCGCCGATTCTCTGCCGCAAACCATTTTGCAAAAATTGGAACGCGAACGCGAACTCACTAATAAAATCCTCGACAATATCGAACGTGAACTTTCTATCTCCGAAAAATCAAGGATAGACCAACTTTTTTCAAATAAAGTTGATGATTATTTGGACCAGAACTTCGGCGAATGTCAGTTAAAAAATCCTGAATTAGCAGGTATTGTTGCCGAAGCGATTCAACATTTTGAGGGCAGTCGTTATCATCTTTTTGCGTGGTGCATAATGCCGAACCACGTTCACGCTGTTTTCCGCACAGTTCAGAACAACAAATTAGATGAAATTTTGCATTCGTGGAAATCTTTTACTGCTACTAAAATTAACCGTATCCTAGTTAGAGAAGGTAAATTCTGGCAGCGTGAATATTATGATCATTTAGTCCGCAGCCAGGAAGAACTTGAGCGAATAATCGAATACGTTTTAGACAATCCGGTCAAGGCGGGTTTGAAAAACTGGAGTTGGGTTGGAGGCTTTGGTAAACACCAAAAATCTGCAACAACGTAACGCCGCCATCTTGGCGGCTGTCCTGACGGCATCTTGCCGTCAGAGAATTTCAAAAACAGTTCTACTTTGATTGGTCGGCAAGATGCCGACCGGACAGCCAGCAGGATGCTGGCGATACATTTATTATGAGCGTTTTGCAGGCAAATTGTCCGTCATGCGCCGCACCGATTGAATTTCAAAACGGCTCAACCATCGTTTTGGTTTGCCCGTTTTGCCGTTCGGCGGTGGCGCGAAACGACCGCGCACTCGAAGATTTGGGCAAAATCGCGGACATCGCCGATACGCAGTCGCCGCTCAAAATCGGCTTAAAAGGCTCATTCAATAATAATCGTTTTGAACTGACCGGACGGGCGCAGTTAAAACACGACCTCGGCGGATTTTGGGACGAATGGTATGCGACTTTCTCAAACGGATGGGTCGGCTGGCTCGCCGAAGCGCAGGGCAAATTTTATCTGACGTTTTATCAGCCTTTGCCGAACGGAGCGAGTTTGCCCTCGTTCGATTCGCTGCAATTGGGTCAGACGGTCGAACAAATTCCGAACAAAACCGCTTTGATCGTGACGGAAAAAGGCACGGCGACCGCAGTTGCCGCCGACGGCGAAATTCCGTATCGTTTAACGCCGAACGAGCGCAGCGATTACGCCGATTTGTCGGGCGCGAACAACGCCTTCGGGACGATTGATTACAGCGAAAATCCGCCGTGGGCGTTTGTCGGACAGCAGGTTTCGCTCGCCGAAATCGGTTTGGGCGACGCAAAACCGGTACAGCGCGAAGCGCGAAGAACATCCGCCGCCGCTATGAGTTGTCCGAACTGCGGCGGTGCGCTGAGTTTAGCCGTGCCGGACAAAACCGAGCGCGTGACTTGTCCGTATTGCAGTTCGCTTTTGGATGTCAATCAAGGCAATTTAAAGTTTCTGCGCGCGCTCAAACCTTCGCCGTCGCCGCACGAATTCGTTCTGCCGGTTGGCGCGGAAGGAACTTTTAAAGATGATATAAAATTCAAAATCATCGGCGCGGTCGTCCGCAGCGTGACCATCGAAGGAATTGAATATTTCTGGCACGAATATCTGCTTTATAATCCGCTCGTCGGCTTTCGCTGGCTCGTTCATTCGGATAATCACTGGAATTTCGTCGAGCCGATTAATGCGGCGGAAATTCAGTTAAATGAAGCGTTCGGCAAATCAAACGCCAAATACAACGGCAATACTTATAAAATATTTCAGGATGCGACGGCGGTTGTCGAATATGTCAAAGGCGAATTTTACTGGCGCGTCGAGCAAGGCGAATCGGTGCGGGCAATTGATTACGTTTCGCCGCCGCTGATGCTTTCGTGCGAGATGTCGCAAAACGAAATAAACTGGTCGCTCGGCGTTTATATGACGAACGCGGAAATCGAAAAAGCGTTCGGCGTAACGGATTTGCCAAAGCCGTGGTCGGTCGCGCCGAATCAGCCGTTTACCGGCTCGTATTATTATACTTACGGTTTGATTCCGCTCGCGCTATTGTTCATCGTGGCAATTTTTATGATTCCGTTAAGCGGTTTCGGTTCGACTCCTTTGAATCAACCGATAGTTTTGCCGCCGATGACGAATGCGACCACGCCGCAGGCGATGTTCAGTCCGCCGTTTGAACTGAAATCCAATAGAAATGTGCGAATTACGGCTTCCGCGCCGGTCAATAATTCATTTGTCGAATTGGACGTTGATTTAATAAACGAACAAAACAACGAAGTCGAATCGGTCAGTATTCCGATTGAATATTATACCGGAAGCGACAGCGACGGCGCGTGGAGCGAAGGCGGACAGCAAAACAACGCGGACATTTCGGCTTTGCCCGGCGGAAAATATACTCTGCGTGTCGAAGGAACGTGGCAAAACTGGCAGGAACAAATGCCAGTCACGGTTAAAGTCGAGCAAAACGTCAGTCGCGGCGTAAATTTCTTTTGCGCGTTTGTAATTTTGCTGATTATTCCCGTTTTAGCGTTGTTCCGCAAATTCGCGTTTGAATCGCGCCGCTGGAAAGACAGTATGTTCGGGGGAAATTCTTAGAGTTTGTTGAGTTTGTTGAGTTTATTGAGTAAGAAGAAATTTCTTTTTCTCAATGAACTCAATAAACCCAATAAACTCAACGAACTCAAAAAAAACTTATGTTGAAAAAACTTTATCTGCTTTTTGGAATCGGAGTTTTGCTTTTGTATGCTTCGTCTGCCTGGTTTGGCTGGGAACTTGCCAATTCGGGCAGTCGTTCGCGTTTTGGAGTGCCGTTTTTTTACGGCGGCGGTTTTCGTGGAGGAAAATAAATGTTAAATATGCTCGCTTTCGTCGTCAAAATTGATCAACTGCTTGAAGTTTTGGTAACGACACTGATTTTTGTTTTTATCGGTCTGGTTTTCTTTGCAATCGCTTACGCTGTTTTGAGCAGAGTTTTTTCTATTCACAAAGAAATCGAAGAAGACCAAAACACCGCGCTCGGCATCGTTATCGGTTCGATTATGCTCGGCATCGCTCTTATTATTGCCGCTGCGATAAACGGCTGATTTGCAGAAGTCAGAAATCAGAAGTCAGAAGCCGGAAATGAGAAGCTGCTATATTCTGACTTCTGACTTCTGATTTCTGATTTCTATGAAACGAATTCCTCTTTTATTCTTAAACGTCATCGTCATCGCCACCTGCGGTTTGATTTACGAACTGCTTGCCGGAACGCTCGCCAGTTATGTTCTCGGCGATTCGGTGACGCAGTTTTCGCTGATTATCGGAATTTATCTTTCGGCGATGGGTGTCGGTTCGTGGCTTTCGAGCTTTCTCGATAAGGATTTAGCCAAACGATTTCTCGAAGTCGAACTCGCCGTCGCCGTTATCGGCGGATTTTCCGCGCCGCTTTTGTTTCTGACGTTCGCCAATGTTTCCTATTTCAACGTAATTCTCTATTCGACGGTTTTCGGCATCGGAACGCTCGTCGGCTTGGAAATTCCGCTTTTAATGCGGATTTTGAAGGATGAACTCGATTTCAAACAACTGGTTGCGCGGGTTCTCGCGCTCGATTACGTCGGAGCGCTCGTCGCGTCGCTTTTGTTTCCGATATTTCTCGTGCCGCGTCTCGGACTCAATCGAACTTCCCTGCTTTTCGGAATGTTAAATGCTTCGGTCGCCATCTGGGGAACGTGGCTTTTGGAAGATTTGATAAAAAAACGCGACGCCAATTTATTAAGAATAAAAGGTTTTGTAGTTATCATTTTGCTGCTTATCGCTTTTATCAAAGCCGATTCGCTGACATCGCTTGCCGAAGACGCGCTTTTCACCGACAACATTATTTACGCGAAAAGCTCGCCGTATCAGCGCATCGTCGTCACAAAAGGCAAAACCGGCTACGCGCTTTTCTTAAACGGCAATCTGCAATTTAATTCGTTTGACGAATATCGTTATCACGAAGCGTTGGTTCATCCGGCGTTTGCCGCAGCGGGCGCGAGTCCGAAAAGAATTTTAGTTTTGGGCGGCGGCGACGGTCTGGCGGTGCGCGAAATCTTGAAATATCCAGGCGTTGAAAGCGTGACGCTCGTTGACCTCGACCCGTTGATGACCGGACTTTCCCGTAATTTGCCGGTTTTAGCCGAATTAAATAAACATTCGTTAGCAGACAAGCGCGTTTCAATCGTCAACGCCGATGCTTTTGTCTGGCTCGACAATAACCGAATCGAACCTTTCGACGTGGCGATTGTGGATTTTCCCGACCCGAACAATTTCGCTTTGGGCAAACTTTACACGACGCGCTTTTACAATCTTCTAAAAACGAAATTAAAGCCTGATTCCGCAATCGTCGTGCAGACGACATCGCCTTTAATCGCCAGAAATTCCTTCTGGTGCATTATCAAAACAATGGAAGCCGCCGGATTTGCCGTCAAACCGTATCAAACGACCGTTCCGAGTTTCGGCGTTTGGGGTTTCGCGCTCGCCAAACTTGAGCCGTTTGACGCGCCGCAAAAACTGCTTGAAAACATTGAACTAACATTTTTGAACGATAAAACATTCGCTTCGATGTTCGAGTTTTCTTCCGACACATCTCTGCCGAACGAAGAAATCGAAATCAACCGACTCGACAATCAAGCGCTCGTCAGGTATTACGAAACCGAATGGCGAAGATTTGAGTGACGATAATTACTCAGGCTTCAATGCTTGACACTTTGCGACTAAAATCGCAGAATCTAATTTAACTTTCGTGGTGAGTTAATGCGACTTGCGACCACGTTAAATAAACTGCTAAACAGCCCAAAAGGACAAATGTTTTAAAGAGTCTCGCTGTTTGGCGAGATTTTTCTTTTTGAGAAGTCAGAAGTTAGAAGTCAGAATATAGAATGGAGAAGAAAAATTGTGACTTCTTGACTTCTGACTTCTGACTTCTGACTTCTGACTTCTGACTTCTGACTTCTGACTTATGCGAAACTTTCGAGAAATTTTAGATTCCGACGGCGTTTTCGTTTTTGACGGCGCGGTCGGCACACGCTTTTATGACAAAGGCATTTATATCAATCGCTCATACGACGAATTAAATCTCGTTCAGCCCGATATTGTGCGCGAAGTTCACGCCGAATACGTTGAAGCGGGCGCGGACATTATCGAAACCAATACTTTCGGCGCGACCCGGCACAAACTTCAGCAATACAGCATCGAAAACAAGCTGCGGGAAATTAATATAACGGGCGCGAAGCTGGCGCGTGAAGCGGCGGGCGAAGATGTTTTCGTGGCGGGCGCGATTGGACCTTTAGACCTCAGAATCGAGCCTTACGGTCCGACTTCGTTTGACGAGGCGAAGGAAATGTTTGCCGAGCAGGTTTCCGCGCTTCTCGAAGGCGGCGTTGACCTTTTCGTTCTCGAAACTTTCTCGGATTTGTCGGAGATTCAGCAAGCGATAAAAGCTGTCAAGGAACTTTGCGATTTGCCGGTCATCGCGCAGATGACGATTCACACCGACGGAAAAACCATCTTCGGCGCGGACGCGGAAATCATCACGCAAAGGCTCGACCAATACGGCGCGGACGTTATCGGTTTGAATTGCGGCGTCGGTCCGACGCATATTTTGACCGCGCTCGAAAAAATGCGCGCGGTGACGACGAAAAGGCTCTCGGCACAGCCAAACGCCGGTTTGCCGCGCGATGTGCAGGGCAGACAATTTTATATGTGTTCGCCGGAATATATGTCGAAATTCGCCAAGCGTTTTATCAAAGCGGGCGCGACATTTATCGGCGGCTGCTGCGGCACGACGCCGAAACACATCAAGCTGATTTCCGATTCGGTTCGCGCCGTTTCTCCGCGTCAGGCGAAAACCGCCAAACCGACAGAAACAGCGAAAGTTATTGATTTGAAACCGATTGACGTGCAGGTCGTTCCGGCGGAAGACCGTTCAAATTGGTCGCGTAAAATCGCGCTCGGCGAATTTGTCACGTCGGTCGAGGTTTTGCCGCCGAAAGGGTGCGACGCGGCGAAAACCTTAGAATCAATCAAACTGCTCGTCGAAGCCGGAGTTGACGCGGTAAATATTCCCGACGGACCGCGGGCGCAGACGAGAATGTCGGCGCAGGCGACGGCAATTCTTGTCGAGCG
Organism: Acidobacteriota bacterium; assembly: GCA_030855875.1. Classification (GTDB taxonomy): domain Bacteria; phylum Acidobacteriota; class Blastocatellia; order Pyrinomonadales; family Pyrinomonadaceae; genus SXVE01. Next base: position 530 of record JALYQJ010000042.1, on the reverse strand, counting down.
CGAAATCGGCATCGAAGCCGTTTTGCATTATTGCTGCCGCGACCGAAATCTTCTCGGAATGATGTCGGATTTGCTCGGCGCGGCGGCACTCGGCGTTCACAATCTTTTGATAATCACGGGCGACCCGCCGAAAATGGGACCGTTCCCCGACGCGACCGCCGTTTTCGATATTGACTCAATCGGCTTGACGAATATGGTCAACAAACTCAATCACGGGCTTGATTTGGGCAACAATCCGATTGGCTGTCCGACCGCCTTTTCCATTGGTGTCGGTGTCAATCCGGGCGCGATCAATCTCGAAGAAGAAATCCGTCGCTTTGAATGGAAGGTCGAAGCGGGCGCCGAGTACGCCATCACGCAGCCGGTCTTCGATGTCGCGCAACTGAAAAACTTCCTCAAACGAGTCGAGCACGTTCGCATTCCCATTGTCGCCGGAATTTTCCCGCTCGTTAGTATTAGAAATGCCGAATTTATGCACCATGAAGTTCCGGGCGTAGTCGTAACACAGGAGATTTTACAGAGAATGCGCG
>JALYQJ010000532.1 GCA_030855875.1 Acidobacteriota bacterium | reverse complement strand
GCGAGTTTAGTCGCCGGTTATTTTATCAACAAAGCGAATTTGCCGGACGAAGCGAGTGAATCTCCGATTGTGCAGTCCGATTTGAAATCAAATGCGAACATCGAACAGGCGGCGACTGTTTCGGACGCGCTGCCGGAAGTTTCCGAATCGCCTTTGACGAAAAACGCCGAGCCGGTCAAAGATAAGCCGCGTTCAATAGAAAAGACGGTTGAGAAAAAGGAAACGGTTGACGAAACAACCGCGAAAGTTGAAACAAAGGAAAAGCCTAAACCAGCGCAGGTTAAAATCACGCGCCGCAGCGAGTCGAAGAGCAGCGGCGAAACGCGGACTCGCGTCGTTGATTCGTCAGGCGTTTCCGACATCGAATCAATTTTTACGGGTCGTCCGCCGCAGGAAAACGATGATGTTGTGCGGCGCAGAGAAGAACGCCGTCGGCAGCGCGAAGAAATGAGCGACGAAGAATTACGCGACTTGCGCCGCCAACGCCGGGAACGCCGACGGGAACGCCAAAACAGACCGAATTTTCCATTTTGAACGGAATTTTCGTTTGCTGACGAAAGACAACGTGATATTTTTGATTTACGAAAAAGAAACTTCAATCGAAATGACGAGCATTTCAATTGACCGCGACGATCCGACACGAAAAACCGCGCTTTTATGGGGTTCGTGACTCGCGCCGGATTTTCGCGGCAAGGGTTTGTCGGAATTGATGTATCGAACCGGAATTAACGGGGCAAAAAATCAGCCGACCGTCGAAAAAATCATTGTTGCTCTCCGCGCTTCAAATCTCGTTTCAAAATATGCCAATCAAAGACACGGATTTGTTTTGACTCACAAAACTGAGAAAGTCTGGACGGACGGCGCAACCGAAGACGAAATCTTTTACGAACTTAGAGTTAAATCTTGAGAAACAATATGTTTTTCAAAATTTAATTCGGCGACAAGATTACCGAGATTTTCGCCCCGCAAAATTTGTCGGAGCGGGTGAGATTTGAACTCGATCAACCCGTTAAGGTTTTTACCATGTAATCCCGGCGGCATTCGCCAAATTTATTATTTGTTTACGAAATTCCTGTGATATGATTTCTCCTAAAGAGGTAAAAATATATGAAATGTAAAGAAGGTTTTACCAAAATATTCGCCGCAGTCGCTCTCGGTATCGCCATCATCGCTTTTACCGCGCTGAGTGATTCGTTCGGTATTTTACAATTCGGCAACATCGCATCCGAGCCGTTCGCACGTTTATTTCAAATTTTATTCATTCTGTTTATCATCAGCCCGCCGCTGATGGTTGTATTGCTTTTTTTAATCTGGAAGGAATTAAAAGCGAGAAACAAAATGAAATAATTTATAAAATTTGGCGACAAGGTTTGCCGAGAGTTCCGCCCGTCAATCGAAATCGGGCGGGCAAGAATCGAACTTGCTAATCCAATGTATTCCCGACGGCATTCGCCAAAAATTCAAGATGAAAATGAAAATTTTCGTGCTATATTTTGATTATGAGCGTGATGGTTTCAACTTACGAAGTCAAATTAACTAAAACCGAAGCAGGCGTTCTTCGCATCGGCGATTCGCGTGTTTCTCTTGACACAGTGATTATCGCTTTCGGTCAAGGCACAACTCCCGAACAGATTGTCGAAGATTACGATTCGCTCGAACTCGCCGAAGTTTATGCGGTTATCAGTTATTACCTGAAAAACCGTGATGAAGTCGAAACGTATCTGGCTCGCCGAAAGGTCGAGCGTGAAACGCTGCGCCGACAAATAGAATCTCGCTCGAATCCAAAAGGCATCCGCGAAAAACTTCTGTCGCGTCGCCAAATTAATGAAATTAAAAATTGAAGTGCAAGGCATTGATTAGCTTTTCTCATTTTTTGATGAAAGCGAGCAAATGCCATATTTATCCGCGCATAAAACAATCGCTCAATTTAACGCCGATACTTGTGCGGCGGCGTGCGCGCGAATGATTTTAGCCGACTTCGGCATTGACGCGCCCGAAAGCTATCTGGCTTCGGCTTTGGAAACCAAAAGCGGAGCGTTCTTGTCAAATGTTCCGAAAGTCTTGAAAGATTTCGGCGGCAAACCTGCATACAAATGGAGAAACAATTTGACGATTGCCGATTTATCGGAGGCGGTAAAAAACGGGCGGGCGATAGTTTTATTGCAGCGCGGAAATGCAAAATTTGCCCACGCTTTAATCGTTGATGATATAATTAACGCTGAAATTCGATAGCGCGACCCTTTGCCAATCAGTCAGGGAAAAGCTATGCGGTTTCTCTGAAAACATTTACTGAAGTATGGTCAAAATCCGGTGTTGTTTATGTTAAGTAAAAACGAAGCCTTCAAAATAGCTGAAAAAGCTATTTTCCAAATGCAGGAGAAAACCAAATACGATGATTTTTCTCCGATTGAGCTGAACAGCGAAAATGATTCTTTCTGGACTTATATTTCCGGCTCTCAAGCGATGATAAACGACGGCTGTTTGCCGGGCGCATTTTTCGTCAGCGTTGACAAAACGGACGGACACATCTGGACGCGCAACGAAACAGAAAACTATTACCAGCGCAAATCCGTTCCCGAACTGCAAGCCGCTTGAACAAATAAAATTGGCGACCAAACTGCCGAGAATTCCGCCCCGTAAATTTGTTTCAATCGTCAATATAAATCTTCAAGTTCCGTAGGAACGATTTGTTAATAGACCAGTCGTTCACGGCTGGGAACAAATTCGATTAACAAGTTCGAGTCCCGCAAGGGACGACAGATATTTTTGTTTTCTGCCGTCCCTTGCGGGACTCGAAAAATTATCTGCTTTGACCCAACGATAAATCGTTGGGCTATTAACAATCTGTTCCTACGGAACAAAGAAATCTCAACCTGCGAATCGAGTTAAATTTTAATGGAGCGGGAAAGAGTCGAACTTTCTAATCCAATGTATTCCCGACGGCATTCGCCAAATATTGTGATTACTTTGATTCGTTTTAATCACTCGTTTCATAAACGAATAAAATATCTTTTTTTGTTAGTAAAGGTATTTTCTTTTTATCAACTGATGAATTATGCGTAATGCTACTTGAATTACCAATCTCCCAAGGTTTTTCGGAGAAGTTTTCATCATTTGGAAAATAATAATTTATATCTTTCTCACTTCCATTAACCTTGTTGAGTAAAACAAGTATGTTTTTAATTGATGTTGAAATCAGCATTAATCCATGAAAATAGTTTTCAGGATTCCAGTTTCTTGAATGTTCGTGAACTACAAAGTTAGGTGTTTTTTCGATTTTTTCTGAAATAAAGAATGTTGTTCCGAACTCGCTTTTTGAAATAGTTCTCCATTGTTGATTTTCAACAGGTTTCCCGTTAAATTCAGGAAGTCCCATCAAATAATGTTTTCCGCCCATATTAACGCGAAGCCCATGCTTTATACTGTTATATTCTTTGTCTAAATTCGGGTCTAAAAAATCTTCAAAGAAATGACTCCAAAGGTAAGCGAATTGTTCTATTTTCGATAAGAAATTTTCCTTTTGTTCTTCAATTCCTACAAAAACTATATTTGCAAAATCTCTCCATCCTCTAACAGGAAGAGCGAGTTTGGTGTAAATTCCTTTGCCATCTCTGAATTTTTTAGCAATACTAAATAATTCTCGATTGCTATACTTTAAGAACCAACCAATGACACAATCGTGTGCCTGAATAGTAGCGAAAATAAGGGAAAATAAAACTTCTAATCCTTGAGAATAAGCAAGCCGCATATTTATTGCAGCATGCTGTCTAGTTTTTTTATCGTTTCCTTCTCCATTTAACAAGCTAAGATTTAATTGTGCAATGTATTCAAAATAGTCAGAGTCAAGCTGATTTATAAACTTTAAATTGACTTTTCTAGTATTAGCATCCCAAAAAGCATATTCTGTTTCATCTACTACAAAACGAATACAAATTTCTTTTGATGGTAATTGTTTGTTTTTCATAATATTTTGATGAGGACACAAAATACAAAATATTCTATGTCCTCTTTTCATTTTACAGTTCAACCTTCTCGATCACACCAATCCAATGTTCCGCCGTCAGATTGCCGCCCGCGAATTCGGCGACGAGATTAAAAACCTGGTCGGAAAATCCGCCGACGTTCAAAATATCAGCGCGTTCTTTGGCTTGCGTGTGAGCATAAGGTTGAATGTCAATGCAGACGAGTTTTGCGCTCGCGTTGCGGGATTTGAACTCGTTCCATGCGGTCATCGTCGCCGTTCCGCTATTCCACGAACGGTTTGAATCAACCCACGATTCGTTATCGGAAACGTAGATAATCAAATCGCCTTTCGCTCGTTTTGCGTTCAGGGAAACGAGCGGCGCGGAGCAATTCGTTCCGCCTCCGCCGACGGCGGCGAGCTTCTGCGCGTTGGTCATCACCGAATCACGCGGATTCAGCGCGACTTTGACGATTTTTTCCTCAAACGGAATAACTTCCGCCGTCGGATTTTTACGCAGAATCGAAGCCGCAACCAGAGCCGCGACATCAATACAGCGCACGGCGGAAGTCGCGCTTTTGCGAAAACCCGTCACCGCCGAACTCATCGAACCCGAAACGTCGGGGAAAACGTAAACTTTCCCGTTAATTTCCGGCACGTTTTCGATGGCGATTTCCATCGCGTCCTGCAACGCTTCAGTAATTTCGCGCGGAATCGCCGGATTATTTGAAGCCGCCGTGTAAGCTGTCAGCAATTGATACGGAAAAACCCGCGCCTTGCGAATCGCTTCACGGTCGCGCAGACGATTGGCGATGATTTCAACCATTTCCGCGTCTCGGAAAACTCCGTGACGCTGGAAAGTGTTGAGATTCATTCTGGTCATCTGCCACGCCGCATTTCGCGCAATTTCCGTCCATTCCTTCGTTGAAATCGGCAGAGCCGTCAACATCTGAAAGGGAACTGCGGGAACTTCGAGCGCGTCGCCGTTTTTGAAACGCTCGAACGATTTGACGATTTCCGGCAGTTTATCGGCATCAATTTCGCGCCCGATAAAATAACCGTAAAGTGCTTCGCGTTCCGGGTCTTTCGGTTTCGGGTGAACCATTTTCAAAACGTCGGCAAACGACGGCGATTGTCCGATTGACTGTTTGAAAACGGTTTCCGCCTTGCGCGTCTCAAACCATTCGCGCACCAGACGCTTCGGTAAAGAACCGAGCGATTTACGCCCGACCGCGCCGCTTCGCATAATCTGCACAAAGTTTCGCAGCATCTTTCCGTTATCAATCACACGCGGAAAAGTCTTCTCGAAGATTAACTTATCTTTCGTCGAAAGAACCGCGACCAATAACGCGGGCATATCCTTCATAAAACCTTTCTCACGCGCATAAATTGCGACTTTCGCCACAAATTCCGCGTCGAGATTTTTGGTTAATTCGAGAACTTTTTCAAGCTGTTCGCCCGCGTCAGCATAAAACGTCTGCGAAAAACAACCCGTCGCCGCAAACTGTGCGAGTGCCGCTTTCGGCGAAAGTTTGTAAGCCGTTCCGCCCGCTTTGTTAATCGCGTCAGCCTTCGGCGTGAACATTCCTCTGACCGTTTGAAATAAATTTTTATTAGCCATAATTTCCTCCTAGATGAAAAATTACGAATTTCAAATTACGAACTACGAATTAAAGGAAGTTTTCCGAAATTCGTAATTCGTAATTTGAAATTCGTCTTTAAAATAAATCGGATGACAAAATCGAAAAGACATTTTGCGCGTTGGTTTTTCCAACCGAGATTTATCACGTCTCATTTAAGCGCGTTATTTGAGATGTAGTCTTATTCAGCATTCACCCGAAAGTTGGCGGGAGCGACAAGTTGGTGATTATGACGCGCATTTTTTTTTGATGTAGTCATATTCGGCATTCGCCCGCGATTGGGAAAAATTAGCGACAAGGTTTCGCTGAAACATTTGCTGCTCTACCCGATTGAGCTACGTTTTGCCGAAACAAAACGGTCGGACTCGAACCGACAACACGCACGTTAAATGTAGTTCCAACTGCATTCGCTAAAATATTAATACGGCGACAAAATCGAAAAGACGTTTCTCGCGCTCTACCAAACTGAGCTACTTTCCGTTAAAAAATCGGAAAGGTCGGACTCGAACCGACGACCTCGCCATTTGCAATGATGTAGTCTTTTCAGCATTCGCCGTAAAATAGTGAAAAACTAAAAGTGAAAAGTGAAAAGTGATAAGTTACAATTTGAGTTTTTCACTTTTAGTTTTTCATTAAATTTGGTCGGTCGGGTGGGATTTGAACCCACGATACACGGATTAAAAGTCCGTTGCTTTAACCGGACTTAGCCACCGACCGATTTGGATTTTGGATTTTAGATTTTGGATTTTGGATTAGAAGAACAAATCTAAAATCGGCAATCCTAAATTGAAATGGCTGACAGATTCGGACTCGAACCGAAACCGACGTGATTAACAATCACGCGCTCTACCGATTAAGCTATCTGCCAATAAACTGAAAATTTTTTTACAGCGCAATCCAAAATCCAAAATCTAAAATCCAAAATTGGGAAGGGCAAACGCGGCGAAATATTCGCATCGGCAGACAAAAGACAAGTGTGTTCGTTGCGAACAAAGGAATGAATTTTCAGCATTCTTTCGTCCTCGCAAATTTCTCGTCCGCGTTTGTTTTGGTAGGATTTTTTGTTTGAATAAGCCGGCTTCGGGGCAACAGGACTCGAACCTGTAATCTTGCGGTAATCTGCCGCTAATATCGGGTATAAGCCGACTGTTTTACCATTAAACTATGCCCCGTAAAATTGGTTGCGGAGACAGGATTTGAACCTGTAATCTTCGCTTTATGAGAGCGACATTTTAATCCGATTAAACTACTCCGCCAATCTGATTTTGGATTTTAGATTGCCGATTTTGGATTGAGGAATTTATCAATCGCAAATCCAAAATCTAAAAAGCAAAATTGAATTGGTGGACGGTGTTGGTATCGCGCCAACCTCTCAAGTTTTTCAAACTTGCGCTAATCTAAGTCTCAGCTAACCGTCCTAAAATTATCCTGCCGCGCTTTTTGCTTTCGACGCGACTTTTGGCTTAACGATTTTGCGCTCGTCAATTGATTTGGCTTCAATCTCAATTGCGTCGCGGACGGCATTGACGATTGATGCGATGCGGCGGATTTTATACAGGCTGGCGGCGCGATTCGTTTTCGTATCCATACTGAAATCGAATGAAACGTGCCGGTAACAATCACCGAGATTCAATTGAATTTCGCCCCATTTCCAATCGCCTTCATTTTCCGCCGGAATTCTGCGCGTGTCTTCGACAATGCCGATGGCGAACGCCCGCATATCCAAATCACGATTGAGGAAGATGCGCTTTCTGATGTGGTATTTTATTTTTAATTTTTCGCTCACTTTTTTCCTCTCAAATAAAATTTCTGAAATGAATGTCAAACTTCAAAAATTTTACGAGTAGTTAAATATTCATAATTTCATTGGTTTGTCCTCCTTGAAAGTAATTTTCCGACATAATTTTTTCCTCACTGTATTTTATAAAAGAATTGGCGGGACTGACGGGAATCGAACCCGCACCTTTCCGATAGACAATCGGACGCACAGCCTTTGTGCTTCAATCCCGAATAATCAATTACGAATTTCAAACTACGAACTTTAAACAATCCAAAATCTAAAATCCAAAATCCAAAATCGAAATGGGTGGATTAATGAGATTTGAACTCACATTCTTCGCATTCACAGTGCGATGCTTTGCCGGTTAAGCTACAATCCACAGAAATTGAGAGACGACAAGTTTTGTCGGGATACTTTTTCATTGACAGTGATGTAATCCCTACAGCATTCGTCTCGAAAGTTGAACGGGCGACAAAAATTGAAACGACAAAATTACTGAGCTAAATTTGCTCGAAAGCAAATTGTCGGAATTGAACCGACGACCTTTGATTTTTCAATCAACGCTCTGACCAATGTAGTCGTTTTCGGCATTCGCCCGAAGTTTAAGGAACGTCAGCATCTTGCCGACGTTTGATATGTAAAGAAGTTGGAGCGAGCAATCGGATTTGAACCGATGATGAACGGTTTTGCAGACCGTCGCCTTTATCCGCTTGGCTATGCTCGCTGAATGATTCCAAATTTCAAATTACAGATTTCAGACTAAATTTGAAATTTGGAATCAAAGTTGGCGAGGACGACGGGAATCGAACCCGCAATCTCCAACTTGAAGGGCTGGCGGCTTAACCGATTTGCCTACGTCCTCTGAAAATGCGCGTGAAAAGATTTGAACTCTTATTTGAATGATGTTTAAAACCGTCGCCTCTGCCGTTGGGCTACACGCGCCGAAAAAAATGATGCTCACGGTCGGATTTGAACCGACAACCTTTGATTTTTGAAACCAACGCCTCTTGCCAAATTGGGCTACGCGAGCGTGGAGATTGGGAATAACGAATTTCAGATTGGTTTCAATCCAAAATCCAAAATCTAAAATCCAAAATCAGATTGGGTGTCGAAGACGGGATTTCCACCCGCAAGAGTCTCGTTCTCACAAAGCCGCAACTTGCTTTGCGCGTTTCAACATTCCGCCACTTCGACAAAAAAATAAAATACCGACGGCGAGAGTCGAACTCACACTAAACAGTTTCTAAAACTGCCGCCTCTTCCGATTGGGCTACGTCGGCGCAAAAAATCTTTATAAAAAATGTTTGCAAAATAAAATGGTCTGCGCGGAGAGATTTGAACTCCCGTCGTCTTGTTCCCAAAACAAGTGCCTCAACCGGACTAGGCTACGCGCAGTTGTAAGATGGCTTCGGGGAAAGGATTCAAACCTCTATTTTATGAGCCAAAATCATACGTCCTGTCGGTTAGACGACCCCGAAAGATAATGGTGATTGGTGAATGATGAATGGCAAATACAAGTTTTCATTCACCACTCACCATTAGAAGAGAGGCTTCGGCGGGACTCGAACCCGCAACATCAGGTTTAGAAGACCTGCGCTCTAAATCCATTGAGCTACGAAGCCGTAAAAACTTGGAGGGGACGAAAGGACTCGAACCTTTAACCTGTTCATTCGTAGTGAACTGCTCTAAATCCATTGAGCTACGCCCCCAAGTTCATTTTGAATTGACGTGAAACGAAATATTTAATCCAAAATCCAAAATCTAAAATCTAAAATCGAATTGGCAGGCGCACTCCGATTTGAACGGAGAATTTCGGTTTTGGAGACCGACGTTTTGCCGGTTGAAACTACGCGCCTGTAAAATTGGAGTGAGCGACGGGAATCGAACCCGCAACATCCGGTTTGGAAGACCGACACTCAGCCATTTGAGTTTCGCTCACATTTTGATTTTAGAATGGCTGTTAAAAAAAATCCGAAGTCCAAAATCTAAAATCCAAAATTGAATTGGTGCATCGGGAAAGATTTGAACTTTCACAGCTCCAACGAGCAACAGTTTTACAGACTGCTTGCCTTAGCCGACGGCGACCGATGCGTAAAACTCAGAAATATAAATGTGAAAAATGTAAAATTTATGTGTAAAATAAAAAAAGGCAGAGATTTAGACAGACGAAGACACAGTTGTGCCTCCAGATGTTGCAGATTATTTTCTTTCGGAACTCGCCAAAGTTTTTAACGAAGAAGATAATCTTTCCAAACTCTCTGCCTTTTTTCGTTTTTTGTTCGGGCAATCTCATTTTTCGCCGCATCTTCGCGCACAAAAAACAAAATTCCCGAACTTTTTCGGTTATTCAGTTGTCAAATATCGTAAAAAACAAAAAGGAGCGGCGACTTTTAAGTCTCTTTCGAGAACTTTCGCGTCACCGCTCCTAAAACAATTTCGAGTTTTCTAAAAAACTAACTCGTTAAACTTTCGTGTTTCGGGAGCGGAAACAAATCGCTCCCGCTTTTCTAAATCTCTTGCTCCGTGCGGTCTAAGCCGCCGAGTTTTGGTTGATAATTTGAATTATCAAAATTCGCACACAAACTGACACACAGGCTTCCGCTAAACCGCATATCTCTTTGTGCGGGCGAGCCGGTTAGTATCTCAGTTGTATGTATCCGATTTTGAATCACGTAAATTATCTCCTTTAAAATTTCGTCCGAACTATTGCCGAACAGTTGAAAGTTTTAGCACGGCTTAAAAACGCTTGTCAAGCATTTTTTGAAATTATTTTTTTCAAACGTGAAAATTTATCAAAAATGCCGGAAGCCTTTCGATTGTAAAATCTGTGAATTTTCATCAGTAATAAGCTCAATTATTTCAGTATTTGCGGTAATTTCTCCGATGTATGAAAACCTTCGGTTTTTGAACTCATTTTCTGCCTTGAAATATTTTTTCGGATTGACCGTAAAAAGCAGTTCAAAATCTTCACCGCCGTTCAATGCAAAAGATAATTTTTCGTCGAACGATCTCGTTAACCCGCGAAGATTTTTATCGAGCGGAATCTTATTCGCATAAATTTTTGCGCCGACTTTGCTTTCGCGGCAGATATGCGCTAAATCGCTCGATAATCCATCGCTCAAATCAATCATCGAAGAAATTTTCCTTTCCCGCAAAAATTCTCCGTCGGGAGTTTGCGGAAAAGGTTGAAGTTGTTTGAGCAAAAGTCTTTTTCGCCAAATTTTCTCTGAGAAATCATATTCAAAACCATCCTGAAGCAATTTCAAACCGCCAGCTGCGCCGCCTAAATTTCCGGTTACAAAAATCAAATCACCGACTTTTGCGCCCGAACGCAAAACGGCTTTTCCTTTTTCAACTTCGCCGGCGGCAATCGAATCAATTACGATTTTATCCGGTGTGCGAGAAACGTCGCCGCCGACGATTTCGACATCGAATTTACGCGCGAGCCGAAAATAACCGTCGTAAAATCGCTCCGCAAAATCAGTTCTCCAAACGTGAACGGGAACGCCGATGGAAAGCATCGCCCAAATCGGTTTCGCGCCCATTGCAGCGACATCGGACAGCGAAACGGCTAACGCTTTATGACCGATAAATTCGGGTTTTGACCATTCGAGTTTGAAATCAACGTCTTCGACGAGCAAATCGGTCGTGATGACCAAATCGTTTTTTTTATCTTTCGGCAAAACGGCGCAATCGTCGCCGATTTTTGTCAGCGAATAACGCTTGCGAATATTTTCGATGAACTCAAATTCGGACTTCATAAAAAATCATTGACATAAAATTATTAAATTCATACAATAACGGCGGCGAAATTTATCAAAAACTTTAACACAATACAAAAAATAATGGGTCAAGCTGCGATTTCCATACCTGAAAAAATATTCTTTAAAATCGGTGAAGTTTGCGACATTGTAGATGTTCAGGCTCACGTTCTGCGCTATTGGGAAACCGAATTTCCGATGCTTTCACCGCAGAAAAATCGTTCCGGTCAAAGAAGTTACCGGCGGCGCGATGTCGAAATTGCGCTTCGCATTAAGGAGTTGCTCTACGAAGACCTTTATACGATTGCGGGCGCGAAAAAGAAGTTGCAAGTCGAAATGCGCGAAACGAGTCGGCTGAAAATCGTTCATTCCGAACCGAAAGAACGCGAATACTTAAAGCCGGTTGAAGCACCGAAGCCAATCGAAATCGAAGAAAATATTGAAATCGAAGATTTTATCGAAACACCCGAAGAAATTTATCCTGAAACGGAAAATTACGACGAGCCGTTAATGATGAACGGCGACCGGCAGGAAGCGTTAAAATCGCTTGCCGCCCAACTTTTAGAGTTGCGCGAAATGCTCAAAACCAATCAAACTCAGGAAGCCCAACAGCATTTGCGAAGATATTAATTGAGCGGAAGTTTGACAAAACGGGCGCGGAAATCTACTCTTAAATTTCGACTTTTCGGGACGTAGCGCAGTCTGGTAGCGCGTTCGCTTGGGGTGCGAGAGGTCGTGAGTTCGAATCTCGCCGTCCCGATATACTTAAAGGCTTTTAACCATTTCGGTTAAAAGCCTTTTTAGTTACAAATCAATATTTAATGTTTATGAAATTTATTGTTTGATTAATTCGGTCTTTCGCTGTCTTCAACAGTAATCAAATTTTCCGAATTTTCAATTGAATCGTTAAAAGCCGGGTGAGGCTGCGGATTCATTTTATCCTGCAAACGCTTAATTAAAAATTGGTTGAAAAATACAATAACCGCCGCGACGACGCATAAAAGAACTCCAAAAAGCGGCGCGATTGAAAATTCGCCCTGCCATAAATTGTTGGCTTTTTTATATTGAAAAAACGATTGATCGAGCCAGAAATAGCGAACGATAATAAAAGTTGCGAAATAAAGAAACGTCGTCCACAAAGCCCAAGCAAGGCGCGTTTTCCAATGCAGAAAATTTGCTATAATCAGCAAAATGACGGTTGAAATCCAGAGATAACTCCAACTTAAAGTTGACCAGTATTCGTAGCTTAAAACGACATTTTGCGGCGCACCGATGCTTTGCAGCCAGCTCCACGAATAATAGCTCAGAAATACCACCGGTATAATCAAAACTGCAAGCGCAATCAAATAAATTTTGTTCCACATACAGCAAGTTTTATCACAAAGTTTTGATGAACACAAAAAAAACGGAGCGAAAGGAAAATTGATTTTCCTTTCGCTCCGTTTAAATTTCCTGACGAAAGATTATCTCGGAGAAATTGTCAGATAGCTTGTCTGACCTTTGCGCGAAACAAGCAGTGCAAGCGGTCGGCTTCCGGCTTTGTCGAGAGCGTTTTGAACATCGTCAACCGTTTTTACCGCCTGCCGGTTAATTTCCAAAATTAAGTCACCGCGCGTGATTCCTACTTCCGCCGCCGCGCCGTTCGGATCAACTTCCGTCACGATCAATCCTTCTGTTTCTGCCGGAATCTGTAATTGACGGGCGATTTCCGGTGTTATCGGCTGCAAACTTAAACCGAGTTTTCCGTTTTGCTGTTGATTTTGATTGTTTTCATTTTGCTGCGGCGCGTTCGGATTGGTTTTGGCATTTGCCGCATCGGATTCGTCGAGCGTTGCCGTAAACTCCTGCTCCGCGCCGTCACGAACGACGGTCAGCTTTATTTGATTTCCCGGCATTGTTCCGGCGACTTTGTTGCGAAGAACATTATTGTCTTCAATTCTTTCGCCGTTGATGGCTTTGACGACATCGCCGCGTTTTATACCGGCTTTTTCCGCCGCGCTTCCGGGTTGGACATTGCTGATTAAAACGCCGGAGGTTTCCTTTAAATCGAGTGCCTGAGCGGTT
>JALYQJ010000131.1 GCA_030855875.1 Acidobacteriota bacterium | reverse complement strand
AGAGGCGACATCTTCTTTTTGTGCCAATCGTATATTCATAAAATTTTACCTTGACGAAAACTTTTTTGCCGTCTACTCTTTAATGTTTTGCCCGAAATGCAAAACTAGAACTTATGAAACTTCGCATACTTTATCACGGAAACTGCTTTGACGGCGTATCTTCCGCCGCCGTTTTTACAAAATTTTATCAGGCGAAAATCAACGATTCAGCCGAGATTTTTTACACGCCGACGATGCACCGCGCCGGAAACGCCTTTGACGAAAATCAATTCGACGGCGACGAAAACGCGATTGTTGATTTTAAGTATTCTGCTGACGAACGCTTAACCTGGTGGTTTGACCATCATCAATCGGCGTTTTTGTCGGAATCCGACGAGCAGCATTTTCGCGCGAACACGAACGGCAAAAAGTTTCTCGACACGAACAGCAAATCGTGCGCCGAGTTCATTGCCAAAGTCGCCAAAGAAAGATTCGATTTTGAAGATGAATCTTTAACCGAACTGATCGAATGGGCGCATATTATTGACGGCGCACTTTACGAATCGCCCGCGCAATGCGTCGAGCTTCGTTCGTCCGCGCTCAAATTAATGCAGATTATCGAAGGCGAAAAGGACGCGGGTTTTATCGAGAAAATTATTCGTGATTTGACCGAAAAAACTTTAGACGAAGTTGTTGCGGGAATCGAAATTCAGGCGAAATTAAAGCCGATTTTAGAACAGCATTGGAATACGGTCGAACTTATCAAAAGCAAAGCCGAATATGAACGCGGCGTAGTGCGATTCGATTTGACCGAAAACGGGATTGACGGCTATAACAAATTTATTCCGTATTACTTTTACCCGCAAACAACCTATAATGTCGCGCTGACGCAAAGCCCGTTCAGAACAAAAATTTCGGTCGGCTCGAATCCGTGGTCGCCGCGCCCGCGCCGACACAACATCGCCGAAATCTGCGAACGCTACGGCGGCGGCGGTCACGCCGTCGTCGGCGCGGTTTCTCTCAAGCCGGAAGACTTGGAACTCGGCAAAAAGTATATGAGCGAAATTATCGAAGAGTTGCAATTTGAAAATTAATAGAAATTGAGTTCACGATTTCAATTTTTGCGAAAAGTTTTAAAGGTGAACTCAATTTCTATTAATTAGATTAGGAATTTTTGATTGTTTTTCGTTCAGCCGATTGCGTAACTATCTCTAATACAACTGCTACAATGACAGCGATAATTAGATTTGCAATTAAGTTGAATGATAATCCAAATATACTTTTCAAAGTAGGTTCAAATATGCTTTCCAAAATGGGAAGAATTAAAAACGATACCAAGGAAATATCAGCAATCACGCTTGCAATATTAATAATTCCAAAGCCCGAATCAACTTTCTTATCAGTATTTAAGTGGCTATTTTTGATTCCATATAATCTGTAAATTCTAATACCGACCATTAACCAGATGCCGAAGCGTAACCAGTTAGTCACACCGAGTTCGGTCATCAGATACAAACACGACAGCAATCCGAGAATCGGAATCAGCGACAGCTTTTTGATTAAACTTAGAGTTAAAAGCAAAACGGCGATCACGACGAAAAATATCAGCGGTATTTTATGCGAAAACGCGCCGAACCAGCTTTCGCCCGGTGCAGGCTCAATTTTCATCGCGTCGCCGATAAAATTCGGATTGAAATAATAAATCCCGCTGAAAACAAGTGCCAAAATCACCGGCAAAAGAATTTGCGAGTTAATATACGGCACATATCGCGTTCCGCTTTCCTTAAATTCCTTGTCTTTGAACAAAACGCCCGCGCAGACGACGACGAATGCGAACAGCGTTCCGATGCTCGCCAAATCCGTCACTTCCGTCAGATTCATAAACAAAGCGGGAATGGCGACGACGGTTCCGGTCACAAGCGTCGCAAACCACGGCGTATGAAATTTCGGGTGAATTGACGAAAAGATTTTCGGCAGAAGTCCGTCGCGGCTCATCGCCATCCAGAGACGCGGCTGTCCGATTTGGAAAACGAGAAAAACCGTGGCGAGCGCGATCACTGCGCTGACGGCGATAATTCCGGCAACCCACGGAATATTTGCGCCTTCGGGTCCGAAAACAAACGCAAGCGGATCGCCGACGTTTAGTTTCGTGTAGCTGACCATTCCGGTTAAAACGAGCGCGAGCGCGATATACAAAATCGTGCAGATTACCAAAGACAAAATCATCGCAATCGGCAAATCGCGGCGCGGATTTTTGCATTCCTCGGCGGTCGTTGAAAGCGCGTCGAAACCGATATAGGCGAAAAATACGGCGGAAACGCCTTTCAAAACTCCGCTGACTCCGTTCGGTGCGAACGGCGACCAATTTTCCGGCTGCACGTAAGTTAATCCTAAAAAGATAACCAGCAAAATAATACCGATTTTCAAAACCGTCATTATGTTCGACGCAAATTTCGATTCACGAATCCCGATATAAACGAGCGCGGTAATTACCAGCGTAATCATTAATGCCGGAAGATCGGCGACAATCGGAATTCCGCCGACGTTCGGCGAATTGAGCCACGCCGTATAAGCGTCAATTTGCGAACAGCTAACCGTCGCGTCCGCGCCGGCACACGCGCTCGTTAATGTTTCAACCGTCGCGCCTCCTTGAACCGCATCCTGAACCGCCGCGTAACCGCGTTTCGCTGTCACAAAATCCATCGAAAAATGAAGCGGGAAATTAATGCCGTAACCTTTCAAAAGTCCGGTAAAATAATCGCTCCACGAAATCGCCACGGCGATATTTCCGATAGCGTATTCGACGATTAAATCCCAGCCGATAATCCACGCGATAAATTCGCCCATCGAAGCGTAGGCGTAAGTGTAAGCCGAACCCGCGACTGGAATCCGCGACGCGAATTCAGCGTAGCAAAGCGCGGAAAATCCGCACGCAAACGCCGTAAAAACGAACAAAAGCGCGACCGCCGGACCGCCGTTGTTCGCGGCTTTCCCGATCATTGCGAAAATGCCCGCGCCGACAATCGCGGCGATGCCCATCAAAGTCAAATCGAAAACGCCGAGCGTCCGCCGCAGTCCGCCGCCTTCGCCTCCGACCGTTTCCTGCGCGTGTTCGCTCAATCCGGCGGCAGCGTCCGCCTGAATTTGTGCGATAGATTTTTTGCGAAATAACGAATTAATCATAGATTTTTAATTAGTGGAGAGTGGAGAGTAAAGAGTAAAGAGTGGAGAGTCATTAGAATAAAGAACCGTCCGAAATTTTCTTTAACTCTCCACTCTCCACTCTCTACTCTCCACTCTTAAAAACTGCTTTGTTTGCGAATTTTGAACGAAAATTAGAAAAGATGCAACGGAATCCGAACGAAATCAGATGTTTTATTTTCATTCGCGCCCAAATTTGCGAAAAATCCGCGTTTCGCACATAATCCATTAGAGTTCTTCCGAAGATTAATTCCGACTTTTATACAAATATACAAAAATGAAAAGCAGTCCGATTTACGAAAACTTGGATACTTCGTTCGTCAATCTTGCGGCGTTGGTGCGTTACCTGCGCGGGCGACAGTTTAGCGGAAACGTGCGCGTTGAACTCGGCGGCTACGAAGCTGAGATTTTTTTGACGGCGGACGGAAAATCGAAAACGCGCGAACACGACCGTTTTTCCGGGCGCATCGCCGAAGGTGAAGAAGCGTTGCAGCGACTTTTGATTCGCGCCAGAGAACCGGGTGGAATCATTCACGTTTATCCGGCGGCGATGAAAAGCGCGAACGGTGTTAAAGCTGAAAAAACTACGATTGCCGCACCGCCGTTAATTGTCGAAAACAAAGCACTTTCGCTGGAAATTCCAAATATAAACTCGACTTCGTTTGAAACGGCGCGACAAATAAAATCTTCATCGGCGTTACGGCAATTTGCCGAAAATGAGAAAGCCGAAAACGCTGCGACAATTCGCCGTCAAATAATTCCTGAAGCCAAACCGATTTTAAAATCAACCGAGTTTCCGTTTGAATTCAGTAATAATGTCGAATCGAAAGCCAGACAAAATCAGATTTCGGAAACGGATTGGCAAATGCTTTTGAGTCTGACGAATGAAATTTTGAGAACGATTGACGAATCGCTGGCGAGAAATAACCTGAATTTTGCGGCGGCTTTTCAAAAGGCTTGCGCCGAAATGTCCTCCGATTATCCTTTTTTAAATCCGAACGCCGGAATTTTGGCTTACAAAAACGGCGAAATCGAAATGCGCGAACAGATGAACGCGAAACTTTTCGCCGCCGCAATTAATGAAACATTACGCCGCATCTTGGAAAAGCTCGCCGCCAGTCCAAAGTTTGCGGAAGTTTACCGCGCAACAACGCAGAACCTTCTCGCGCTCATCAACAATCAAAAACTGCTCTGCGACAAATTTTTCATCACGCCGCAGTTGGAAAAAATTCTGGGCGCGTAAGAAAAATTCGGGAAGTCAAATTAATTTAACTTCCCGAATTTTTCTTACGCCGTTTGCGAATTTCTTTTTAATTTACTCGTGTATTTTTGCCGAAATTTCGACACTTTCGGAGCGACGACCGCCGCGCAATACGGCTGAGTCGGGTTATTGGCGAAATACTCCTGATGATAATCTTCCGCCGGATAAAATTTATCAAATTTTGTTACTTCCGTGACAATCGGATTGTCATAAACCGCTTCGCCCGTTACTTCTTTGATAACTTCTTCGGCAATTCGTTTCTGCTCGTCCGAGTGATAAAAAATCGCCGAACGATAAGATGAACCGACATCGTTGCCTTGCCTGTTCAAAGTTGTCGGGTCGTGAACGGTAAAAAAGACCTGCAAAACTTCCTTAAACGTAATCTCGTTAGGAACGAATTTTATCTGCACGACTTCGGCGTGTCCGGTCGTTTCCGAGCAAACTTCTCGGTAATTCGGGTTTGACGTATGTCCGCCGGAATAACCCGACACGACATCTTCAACGCCTTTCAAATCGTCAAAAACCGCTTCGATGCACCAAAAGCAACCTGCCGCCAGCGTTGCTGTTTCTAAATTTGTGTTTTCCATATTTTTATTTTACCAAACCTTTGATTTTTTGATGCTCGATTTCAGCAAAGATTTGTCAGGTTGTTTTCGTTACCCGCACGATTTTGGAGATTGTAATGACTTGCCCGACGTGCCGCGCCGTGTGTTCGGCGATGTGAAAAAGCAGACCGAAAATATTAGTCGGCAATTTTTCGCGCCCGACAAACCTTTCCTCAAACAAACTTTCAATTTCCACATTTCTCAAATGTTCGAGCGCGTTATTAACTTCAGCAATTGCTTTTTCGGTTAACTCAGCCGCGTTGTAATTTGAATTATCGGCAACTTCCGTTTTCAAAAAAT
>JALYQJ010000445.1 GCA_030855875.1 Acidobacteriota bacterium | reverse complement strand
ATATTATGGAACGCTTTCGCATTTCGGGCGTTCCGGTCGTTGATGATAACGGATTGCTCGTCGGAATCATCACCAACCGCGATCTGCGTTTTGAAACCCGTTTCGACATTCCGATTTCTGAAGTGATGACCAAACAGCCGCTCGTCACCGTGCCGGTCGGAACGACATTAGATGAAGCCAAAGTGAAACTGCAAAAACACCGGATCGAAAAACTGCTCGTCGTTGACGACGACGGACATTTGAAGGGATTAATCACCGTCAAAGACATTCAGAAAGCGATTCGCTACCCGTTTGCGGCAAAAGACGGTTTGGGCAGATTACGCTGCGCGGCGGCAATCGGCGCGACCGGCGATTATCTCGAACGCGCCGAAGCATTGATAAAATCGCGCGTTGACGCAATCGTCATTGACACCGCGCACGGTCATTCTTCGCGCGTCATCGAAGCCGTCAAAAAAGTAAAATCAAAATATCCCGAAGCCGAATTAATCGCCGGTAACGTCGCCACCGCCGAAGCCACCAAAGAACTGATAAAAGCGGGTGTTAATGCGGTTAAAGTCGGAATCGGTCCGGGAAGCATCTGCACTACTCGCGTCGTCACGGGCGCAGGCGTTCCGCAGATCACGGCGATTGTCGAATGCGTCAATGCGGCGAAAGGTTCGGGCGTTCCGATTATCGCCGACGGCGGTGTGAAATTTTCCGGCGACGTGGCGAAAGCGATTGCGGCGGGCGCGGATTCGGTAATGATCGGCTCGCTTTTTGCCGGAACCGAAGAAGCTCCGGGCGAAGTCATACTTTTTCAGGGTCGAAATTTCAAAACTTATCGCGGAATGGGTTCAATCGGCGCGATGAAAAAGGGTTCGAGCGACCGTTATTCGCAGGAAGGAACGGTTTCCGATTCAAAATTCGTTCCCGAAGGCATCGAAGGTCGCGTCGCATACAAAGGCACGATGGCGGATATGGTGACGCAGCTCGTCGGCGGCTTAAAAAGCGGAATGGGTTACACGGGCTGCAAAAACATCGAAGAACTGCAAAACAAAGCGAAATTTGTCCGCATCACATCCGCCGGTTTGCGCGAATCGCACGTTCACGACGTGATTATTACGAAAGAAGCACCGAATTATCGTTCGGAAAGTTAAATTTACTCCCGAAGAAACAAAAATAAAAATTAGCCACGAATTACACGAATTAACACGAATAAAGAATATAATTCTTTATTCGTGGCTAATTTTTATTTTTGTTTCTTCTGTGATTTTTTGCGGCTATTCTTCCGAAAAATTTTCCCATTCTTTATACAGTTTTTGAATTTTCGCTTCGGCTGCCGTAAATTTTTTGGAGATTTCTCCGAGTTTCGCGTGGTCGGCGGCGATTTCCGGCTGAATCATTTGCGAAGACATTTTTGCTAAATCAGCTTCCAACGCGAAGATTTCATTTTCAATCTGCTTGATTCGATTTTCGATTTGCTGACGCTGATTTTTACTCAGGTTGTCGTTTTTCGGACTTTGTTTTTCAACTTGTTCTTCGCGTAATTCGTAATTCGTAATTCGTAATTGCTCCTTTCCCGCGCCGTTTCGCCGCGCCGCCGCTTCGCGTTTTTCTTTTTCGTCGTGATATTGGCTGTAATTGCCGTCAAAAATCTCGACTTTACAACTGTCTTCAAACGCTAGAATCTGCGTCGAAACTTTGTCGAGAAAATATCGGTCGTGGCTGACGGTGATAATCGTTCCTTCGTAAACTTCAAGCGCGGATTCTAACGCTTCGCGTGAAGGAATATCAAGATGATTCGTCGGTTCGTCTAAAACCAGCACGTTTTTGTTTGAATAAATCAGTTTCGCCAGCGCAAGTCTTCCCTTTTCGCCGCCCGACAACGTGGAAACCTGTTTGAAAACATCGTCGCCGGTGAACAAAAATCTGGCTAGAAATCCGCGTAATTGTCCGTTTTCCGCAAGCGGCGCGACGCGTCGCAGTTCCTGAATAATTTCGTTGCGCTCATCAAGTTCTTCTAATTGCTGCGAATAATAACCGATGTCGGTTTTCGCGCCCCACATTATTTCGCCGGAAATTTCGCGCAGACTGCCGAGAACGGTTTTCAAAAACGTCGTTTTTCCGGTTCCGTTGCCGCCGATTACGCCGAGACATTCGCCGCGCAGAAGCGAAAACGAAATCCCTTCCGCCAGCACTTTTTCGCCGTAACCGATTGCCAGTTCGTCAATCGTCAAAACCTGATTACCGGCGCGTTCGATTTTTTTCAAAACGAAATTTCCCTGCGCTCGGTCGGCGGCGACGGCTTCGACGCGCTCAACTCTTTCGAGCATATTGCGGCGCGATTTAGCGAGTTTGGTTTTTTGTCCGGCGATGTTGCGGCGAATAAAATCTTCGTTTTTGGCGATCATCGTCTGCTGATTTTCAAAAGCGCGACGCTGAATTTCGCGGCGTTCTTCACGTTCGACGAGGAATTTTGAATAATTGCCCGTGTAAGTATTAGCTTTACCATTTTCGATTTCGATAATCCGGTTGCAAACGCGGTCGAGAAAATATCGGTCGTGGCTGATGATGACAAAGGTTTTATCGTAATTCTGCAAAAAACTTTCGAGCCATTCGACGGCGTTAACGTCCAGATGATTTGTCGGTTCGTCGAGCAACAGAATATCCGCGCCGGACAGCAAAAGACGCGCTAAACCCAATCGGTTTTTTTGTCCGCCGGAAAGATTTTTCGTTTTTTCATCCCAGGTTTCTTTCAAAAAACCGAGACCGAGCAGAATTGATTCGGCTTTCGCGGTGTAGGAAAAACCGTCGGCGTGTTCAAATTCGGTTTGCAGTTCGGCGTAATGATTTAAGATTTCGTCGCTGAAATCTTCCGCCATTTTGATTTCAAGACGGCGCATTTCGGCTTCGATGTCGTGAATTCTCTTAAAAGCCGAAAGCGCGGCGGTGTGAACCGTTTCGTCTTCGGTAAAATCAACGTGTTGCTGGAGAAGTCCGAGTTTGAGGTTATTAATTTTTACGAGTTCGCCTTCGTCTGCCGTTTCTTCGCCGGTAATTATGCGAAAAGCCGTCGTTTTACCCGCGCCGTTGCGCCCGACCAACCCGACTTTTTCGTTCGGATTGATCTGAAACGTCAGCCCGCGTAGAATGTCGTGCGCGCTGTAAGATTTGTAAATTTCTGAAAGTCTGAAAAGCATAAAAAAGAGTAGTCGGAAGCCGGAAATCGTTGGTCAGCAAAAAAATCCGTTGACCGTAAACCGCCGACAACCGACTACTTTAGTCAATTATCATTTTAAGTTAGCGAGCCGCGTTTGCATTTGCGGTCGAATTGGCATTTGTCGCCGTTCGCACATTCGCATTCGCGCCTGAATTAGAAGTTGCGGTTGAATTGGCATTTACCGCCGAATTGTTGTTTGCCGTATTCGCATTCGCCGGAACTGCCGCGCTTGCGGGACGCGCACCGCTCAATTCATTCGGATTTTCGACAACTTTCTTCGCCAAAAGATTTTCGATTTTTGATTCGTTCATCGCCATTACCGCATACGACTGACTTAAAAGCTGCTTGCGGTTGTTAATCAGCGAATTAGTAATATCCTGTCGAACATTCGGGCTTTCAAGTGTTAAATTCTCTTCGTTTTCGATTCTCTCCTGAAGTTTAAAGATATAGAATTTCCCTCCGAGATTAATCGGCGGCGTAACACTTCCAACAGAAAACTTCGTATCCATAAATCCTGAAGCTAATTGCGGGTATTGTTGTTTCAACTGTTCTTCGGTAATGTAACCTAAATCACCACCTTGTAATTTACTGGGATCTTCACTTTTTTCACGCGCTACGCCAGCAAAATCCGTTCCCGGTTGTGAAAGTTGAGTTAAGACTTCTTTGGCTCTAACGGTCGCTTCTGTTTCATTTGTAGTCGTATCTCCCTGACCACTATTAACCGGATCAATTACGATTGCCGCCAGTTTAACGCCTCGCTTTCTGACAAATGCTTCCCTGTTACCATTATAAAATGCTTCAATCTCACTATCTCTCGGCGGTTCTATTTTAGCTGTAATTTTGTCAATCAACTTTTTAGTAGCAAGTTGTTTTTTAATTGCCTCTCGCGCCGATGCTTCGGTTTGTCCGGCTTTTGTTAATTCTTCGGCAAATTTTTCTTGCGAAACTCCCGCTTGCTGTTTAATACGATTAAATTCGGCGGTTACTTCTTCGTCGGTCGGAACGGTTGCTTCTTTTTCGGCTTTTTGAAACAAAACTTCCTGTTGAATTAAATTTTCCAAAACCTGTAACCGCGCAGCCGCAAGTTCAAGAGGCGAAAAACTTGCTTCCTGTCCCTGGGATTGCTGCTTTAATCCACGCTCGACTTCTTCCATTGTGATGGCTTTTCCATTAACGGTTGCGGCTGTTTCATTTGACGCTGGTGGTGATGTTACGTTTCCGCCTCCGGCTCCATTACAACCGCTCAAAAGCATCATAAATAATGCTGAAATAATTACCGTTAAAATTGTTATTCTAAATTTTTGCACTGTGGCTTTTACTCCTTCAAATTCAGCTTTTCGTTTCATTACTTGACTAAAGCTATGTAATTTTGTTATAAATCTTGTTTTTGAGTTTATTTCAAAACTCTTTATATACCTCGTTATTATATTTTGGAGGCTAAAAATTATGGCTAAACGATGCGATGTCTGCGGAAAAGGTCCGCAATTCGGAAACAATGTTTCACACGCTAACAACAAAACGCGCCGACGCTTTAATCCGAATCTGCAATCAATCCGCGTTCAGATGCCTAACGGCGGAAACGGACGACAGAAAGTTTGCACTCGATGTATTAAAGGCGGCAAAATTGTCAAAGCTGCGTGAAACTATTTGAGATTTATCTCGCTTATTAAGTTGCCAAACGCTTAGATTTATCTTGCGTTTGGCATTTTCATTTATCAGTCAACATTTATCATTTAACAGAAGAAGTTCGATTAAATGATAAATGTTGACTGATAAATGTTAAATGACAGCAATGCACTCGATTTCAACTTTCGCATCCCGCGGCAAACGCGCCGCCTGCACGGTTGCCCGCGCCGGTTTGTTTGCGTCGAAAAACTTCGCGTAAACTTCATTCATCGCCGCAAAATCATTCATATCTGCCAAAAATACGGTCGTTTTTACAACCTTGTTCAAATCCGTTCCGGCAGCACCCAAAACCGCCGATAAATTTTTCAGAACCTGCTCGGTTTGCTCCGCGACATCATCCGACACGAAATTTCCGGTCGCCGGATCAATCGGGATTTGTCCAGAACAAAAAACTAAATTTCCTGTCTTAACGGCTTGCGAATAAGGTCCGATTGCGCCCGGCGCATTTTCTGTTGAAACTGTTTCCATCATTGTTTGTTTATTGAATACTCAAGCAAAAGGCGAAGTTTAACAGATTAGAAGCGAAAAGAAAAGTTTGATTGATTTTGTGCAAAAATTCTATGTCGAATTCACTCTTTCGACGGCTATCACGCCCGGAACATTTTCTATTGAAGTGACAACGCAGTCGAGATGTTTTTTGTCGAAGACTTCGACCGTTACCTCGATTAAACCCTGATCGTTTCTGGAAATTTCGGCGCGGGCATCGCGGATTCCGGTTATGATTTCGGCAATCGCGTTGGTAATTCCGGCAAGCATTCCCGTCCGGTTTTCCGTCGTCGCCAAAATCTTCACCGACTGAATTTCCTGCTTATCGCTTTTCGCCCATTCGACTTCGACGATGCGGTCGCGGTTAATCATTAACTGTTTGACGTTTTTACAATTTTTATTGTGAATGAAGATGCCTTTGCCGAGCGAAATGTAACCGATAATCGGTTCGCCGCGCAGCGGATTGCAGCATCGGGCGCGATTGGTCAAAAGATTGTCAATTCCCTGTACGAT
>JALYQJ010000390.1 GCA_030855875.1 Acidobacteriota bacterium | reverse complement strand
CGCGGTTTTTGACGAAACTTTATCCGACTTTGCGCTCCGGCGGAATGATTTACGGCGATTCGGCGATTTTCGTCCGACGCGAAACTTATGAAAAAATTAAAGGTTTTAAGCCTTTGCCGCTGTTTGAGGATTTGGATTTGGTAAAAAGATTAAAAAGAAAAGGGCGTTTCGTTCACATCAATCTGCCGGTCACGACTTCTTCAAGAAGATTTGAAAACCGCTCGTTCGTCTGGACTTTTGCGAAATGGTCGGTATTTCAAGGTCTTTACTGGTTCGGATTTCCGCCGCGCATTTTGGCGAAATTTTATAAACCGATAAGAAAATAGCCGCAAAAGACGCAAAAAAGAAAACAGTAGAAAATTAATAGAACGCGGATGACGCGGATTCAGCAGATTAAAGCGGATAAATTCTTTATAAAAATAAATCCGTGAAAATTCGCCCGATCCGCGTCATCTGCGTTCTATTCTTTCAGTCTCATTATTGCGACTTTTGTAGCTATTTAATCTTCGTGATAAGATTTTTTATTTGAATCTATAAGCAAATCTATATCATTTATGGACAAATTTTTAATTCGCGGCGGACAGCCGCTCAAGGGAACAATCGAAATCAGCGGCGCAAAAAATTCCGCGCTGCCGTGTTTGGCGGCGACGCTTTTGAGCGCGGAAACCGTGACGCTGCATAATGTTCCGTATGTCAAAGATTTAATTACGCAGCGGCGTTTATTGGAAGATTTGGGCGCGACGGTTCTCACGCCCGAACTCAGAACGCATAAAGTGACGGCGAAAAATATCGAAACTTTTGAAGCTCCGTATGAACTCGTCAAAACGATGCGGGCGAGCGTTTTGGCTTTGGGACCGCTGCTCGCGCGTTTCGGTCAGGCGAAAGTTTCGCTTCCCGGCGGCTGCGCTATCGGAACGCGACCGATTGATTTGCATCTGAAGGCGTTTGAGCAACTCGGCGCGACGGTTTCGCTCGAATCCGGTGATGTCGTCGCCCGCGCTCCGAAAGGCAGATTGATCGGCGCGGAAATTTCTTTTAAGAAAGTGACCGTGACGGGAACGGAAAACGTGATGATGGCGGCGGCTCTGGCAAAAGGAAAAACCGTGATTCGCAACGCCGCGTGTGAGCCGGAAATTGAAGATTTAGCCGAACTCATCAATAAAATGGGCGGACGTATCAAAGGCGCGGGAACGTCCGTCATCGAAATCGAAGGAGTTGAAACGCTCTCCGGCGCGGAACACACGATTATTCCCGACCGCATCGAAACCGGAACTTTTATCGTCGCGGCGGCGATTACCGGCGGCGAACTGGAAATTAGAAAATGCGAGCCGAAACACTTGCAAGCCGTAATCGAAAAACTGAGCGAAACCGGCGTTGAAATCGAAGAACTCAATCAAAGCTCGCTTTTGGTTAAATGTTCCGCAAAAGGTTTGACGGCAAAAGACATCACAACCGAACCGCATCCGCATTTTCCGACCGATATGCAGGCGCAGTATATGGCTCTGATGACGCAGGCGGAAGGCGTTTCGACGGTTAAGGAAACGATTTTTGAGAATCGTTTTATGCACGCCTCGGAACTCGTCAGAATGAACGCGAAAATCGAATTTTCCGGCAATACGGCGCGTGTTCACGGCAAAACACGACTGACGGGCGCACGGGTTCAGGCATCGGATTTACGCGCATCGGCTTCGCTCGTTTTGGCGGCTTTATGCGCGAACGGGGAAACTGTGATTGACCGCGTTTATCATATTGATCGCGGTTACGAAAATATCGTTCGCAAACTCGGCGCGGTCGGCGCGAAAATCGAAAGAATTTCCGAAACTCCGACAGCGACGAAATAAATTTGCAAAAAAGTCCTTGCAATATTGAAAAATTCTGGTATAAAGAAAGTGGGAACAATTTGAGCATAGTTTTTCTCCTTTTTTAGTTGAGTGATAAAAGTCCTGCCGGACGTTAAAGTCGGCGGGACTTTTTTATGCCGAAAAGCCCTCCCGCGCGGCGCGTAAATTTCGCGCCCGATTAACAATCCGGTTCGTTTATGATTTAATAAATTATTAATTTAATTATGAGCGATTGTATTTTTTGCAAAATTATTGCGGGCGAGATTCCGTCGGCGAGGGTTTATGAAGACGAAATCTGCGTCGCGTTTAACGACGTCAGCCCGCAGGCTCCGACGCATCTTCTGATAATTCCGCGCGAGCATTTCGATTCGCTTGCGAAAGCCGAAAGCCGTCATCGTGAAACGCTCGGACATCTGCTTTTGACCGCCGCCGCAATCGCCCGCGAAAAAGGTTTTGCCGAAGACGGTTATCGCGTCGTCGTCAACACAAACCGCGACGGCGGTCAGACGGTTTATCATCTGCACGTTCACCTGCTCGGCGGTCGCCCGTTCTTTTTTCCGCCCGGCTAAAAATTTACCGACAAACTAAAATATTATGCTCCGAATCTAAACCTGATTTTCGGAGTAAATTGTTATGACAAAAGTTTTTTTTACGTTGTTTTTCGCGTTTTCCGCAACTGCTTCGATATTTTTGCAAGTGGGCTGCGCGGGCGGCGAGACGGCGGACAGTTCCAATCAAAATAACGTAAATTCGTCGGCGACTCCGGCAATCGAAAATACTCCGACGAATACGAAAGTTGTCGCTGCGGAAACTCCGCTTCCTCAATTTACTGATGCGAACACGGCTCTGGCGGAAGGCGTTAAACTGCTCGACGAAAATTCGACTGTAAAAGCGATTGACGCACTTCGGCAAGCCGTAAAATTAAACCCGGATTTGGGCGAAGCGCATTTCGGACTCGGTATTGCCTACGCCCTAATTGAAAAAGAACAGCAGGAAAATCTCGACTCGGAAACCGCAACGCCGACTCCGACTCCGGTAAAAAAAGGCAAAAAAGTCGAAGCTGCCAAAACCGATTCGGAAAAATCATTTGAAAACGCTATCAAGTCTTACAAAAAATATTTGATAAAAAATCCGAAGGACGATGCCGCGCATTTTAATTTAGGACGCGCTTACAACAAACTCGACGACGATAAAGAAGCCTTAAAATCAATTCAGCAAGCCGTTAAACTCAAACCCGACGACACGGAATATCAAACCGAACTCGGCGAAATTCTGATAAAACTGGCGCAGTATGACGAAGCGGTTCGCACCTTGAAAAAGGCTCTGGAAATTGATTCGTCAAATTTGTCCGCCGAAGATTTGCTCGAAAAAGCCGAAGCCGGAAAAAAACGGGTCAATTTCGGTGTCAAACCAAAACTGCCGGAACAAAAAACCGCGCCGCGCGAAAATCCGAAGTCAAAACCGGCGGTTAATAAGAACGTCGAACCAAAAGCCGACTCACAGCCCAAAACAAATAATACCGATCAATAGTTAGAACTTTCTAAAATTTTAGAAAGTTTAATAACATAGAGTATCGGATTCATCGTTTTAATTTTCACGCATCTAAAATACACACCACAGAAGCGGCTTGTATCAACTTGACATAAGTTATATAAATACGAAGATTAATAAGGCGACAATTTTTTCCTTCGCTTTATTTTATTATGAAAATCGAACTTGAAAGCCCGCCGATTCCAGAAAATCTTTCTTCGGAAAATCTTTCTTTGGAACGCAAGATTAAAATGCACGAAGCGCGCGAAGCGATTATTGACCGGCTCGCGCGTGATTTGCCGACGAATATTGATTTGGAGAGATTTTTGAACGTCGTCGTTTCGGAAATCGGGCGAATGATGCAAGCCGACCGCTGCGATCTTTTGCAGATTACGCCGGAGAGCGAGCTTCGCATCAGCCACGAGTGGCGCAGAGACGATTCGATTCCGCCGAGTATCGGCACGACAATTCCGATTGACGCGGAGAAACTCGCGGAAAGGTTCGACATTACGAAACCAATTGCCATCAACGATATTGCCGAAGCCAAAGACGCGACTTTGAAATTTTTCGCCAAAGCTCTGGAAACAAAATCGCTTTTAATCGTTCCGATCAGTCTGAACAAAAGTGTTCTCGGACTCGTCGGTCTTCACGACACACACGCCGCCCGGCAATGGCTAGACGAAGAAATTTCGTTTCTCGAATCAATCGCGCAACAGCTCGCCATCGGTTATCAATACACGAGTCTTTATGTGACGCAGCAGCAGGAAACGCGCCGCACGAACGCGCTTCTGGAAATCGCCAACACGCTCAATTCGCATTCGGATTTTAAGGAAGTTTCCTCGCGTGTTCTGGAACGCGCCATCGAACTCGTCGGCGCGGATTACGGTGCGCTCGGGGTGCTTGACCAGACCGGGAAAAAGATAAGTTTAGCGTCGTTCAAATCCGCCGAAGGCATCGAGCCGAACGCGGTTTTGCAGATGATCGAAGAGCATAATCAATCGCTCGACATCGAACCGTTTCCCGCGCTCGGCGACATTCTGCGCGAAGGCAAAACGATGCGAATCGTTGACACGCAATTGCCGTTTGCGATTCGGCTGATTTTCAATTCGCAGTTGAACGGCAAAGCCGCGCTCGTTTCGCCGGTGCGCGTCGCCGGACAAGCGTTCGGTCTGCTCGGTTTCGTCTGGAGCGAAGAACGCGAAGCCTCGTTTGCCAATCACGAAGTCGCTTTGGTTGAAGGCATCGCCGACCAAATCGGAACGGCATTAGAACGCGACCAGCTTTCAGCGGAAATAATGCGCCTGAAAAGCGAACTTCATCAAAAACACAGCGAAATTATCGGACAGGCACCGACGATTCGCCGCGCCATCGAACTCGCGCTCAACGTCGCCGACACGAATACGACCGTTTTAGTGCAGGGCGAATCCGGCACCGGAAAAGAACTTCTGGCGAATCTTATTCATTACAATTCGGGACGCGAAAACAAACCGTACATTAAAATAAACTGCGGCGCGATTCCCGAAAGTTTACTCGAAAGCGAGCTTTTCGGACACGAAAAAGGCGCGTTCACCGATGCCCGCAATCAGCGCAAAGGACGGTTTGAAGAAGCCGACGGCGGAACGCTTTTTCTCGACGAAATCGGCGAAATGACGACGCAGGCGCAAGTTAGATTATTGAGAGTTTTGCAGGACGGCGAACTGACGCGCATCGGCGGCAACGAAGTGGTAAAGACCGATGCCCGCGTCATCGCCGCGTCGAATATTGATCTGGAAAAAGCCGTCGAAGAAGGAAAATTTCGCAAGGATTTGTTTTATCGCCTGTCGGTTTTTCCGATAACCTTGCCGCCGCTGCGCGAACGCGCCGAAGACGTTCACCTGCTCGTGTTTCATTTTCTCGAAACCTACAAGGAAAAAACCGGCAGATTCGTCGCCGGAATTTCTAAAGAAGCCTTGTGCGCGCTCGTCAATCACGAATGGTTCGGCAACGTCCGCGAACTCGAAAACGCTATCGAACGCGCCGTCATTATCGCTTCCGGTCGCCAAATCGAACTCGACGATCTGCCCGAAGCGATCAGCAAAAAAGCGTTTGAACTAAACGCCTTAGCGCGTCACGAACGCGCCCGCGCCGCCGGTGAAAATCGTTCGATAAATCTCGAAATCGAATTTCCCGCGACCATCGAAGAAATCGAACGCCGCGCCATCGAACTCGCGCTCGACTACACTTCCGGCGACAAATCTCGCGCCTCGCGCCTTCTGAATATCGGACGAAAAACGCTTTATCGAAAATTGGAGCAATATCAGGAAAAGTAAAAGTTACTTTGTAATTAATCAATTTCTCAAACCGAATTCATCCTCTCCGCATCACAAAATTAGTGACTTTTTTAGGACGACAAGTTAAATTGTTGTTAGCGAATCTGATGAACTATAAATATTAGGAGTTTTAACTAAAAAGATGAAATATTTTTCTTCTTCTGTTTTTTTCGCCGCTTTTATCACCATTTTCTTTTTGCCGACGTTTTCCGTTCACGCTCAAAATCCGACTCGCATACCGCCTGACGATGAAGTTCTGAAAATTTCGACGACATTGATTCAAGCCGACGTAACGGTAACGGACAAAGACGGTAAAGTCGTTACCGATTTAAAGCCCGAAGATTTTGAAATCTACGAAAACGGAAAAAAACAGGAAATCACGAATTTTTCATTTATCTCGGTAAATTCAAAAATCAAACCGGCTGAAATTGCTGATTCGCCGAATGTTTCCAACAAAAGTAATAAAAATTCGATTCCGATTCCGCCAGTCAAATTAAAAGCGGAACAGGTTCGGCGAACTTACGCGCTCGTCGTTGACGATTTGGGGCTTTCTTTTGAAAGCGTCCGGCACGTTCAGCAGTCGTTAAAAAAATTCGTTAACGAGCAGATGCAGGAAGGCGACCTTGTGGCGATTATTCGCACCGGCATCGGCATCGGCGCGTTGCAGTCTTTTACTTCCGACAAACGCCAGTTATACGCGGCGATTGATAAAATCAGATGGAATTCGCAGGGCAGAAGCGGAATCAACAGCTTTGACCCGATCGGAACAACTCTGCGGGAAGATTTAGCCGGAATGAAAAAAGTTGGCGGCGGTGGTGGTAAATCCGTTCAAGGAAAAGATGAAGAAAAGAAATTTCAAAGACAAACGGATGAGTTTCGCAACGATAACTTTTCAGCCGGCACGCTCGGAGCGTTGAACTACATTATTCGCGGAATGCGTGACTTGCCGGGAAGAAAGGCAGTTATGCTTTTTTCGGAAGGTTTTGTTTTGACATCAGACGGCAAACCGAATCGGATTTTAGACGCGATGAAAATTCTGGCTGATTTGGCAAACCGTTCTTCGGTTGTTTTTTATACGCTCGACCCGCGCGGGCTGCAAGTTCCGGGAATGGCTAACGCCAATGACGTTATAAGAGAGGTTCTTCCTGATGGTTTTGATCCGGGCAAATACGTTGACCCGAGAAATCCGCGTGAATCTGATTTCCGGGATTCGCAGCAAAGCCTCCGTTATCTGGCATACGAAACCGGCGGCATTCCGTTTGTCAATCAAAACAATCTCAATAAAGGTATGCAAAGAGCGGTTGACGACCAGAACAGTTATTATCTGCTCGGTTATCAGCCGGACGAAGATACTTTCGATCCGAAGAAAAATAAATTCAATAATCTGGTTGTAAAACTTACTCGTCCCGATTTAAAGATTCGTTACCGGAGCGGCTTCTTTGGGATTACCGATGAAAAATTTCGGCAAACAGATCAAACTCCGCGGCAAAAACTCGCTGCCGCATTAGTTTCTCCATTCAGCACCAACGAAGTAAATCTCAACCTTTATTCGATTTACTATAATGACAATCAGGACCGAAGTTTTATCCGTTCATTCGTCTATATTGATACGAAAGACTTGACCTTTACATTCGATGCGGACGGATTTTACCAAGCCAAATTCGATGTTATAGCAATGATTTTCGATGCAACCGGCGCGGCTGCCGGCAACAATATCAATTCTCATACTCTGAAATTCACCAAAGAGCAGTTTGCAAAAGTTCAGGAAAAAGGAATTATTTATGATTTACCCGTGCCGATTATAAAAACGGGCGCGTATCAATTCCGAGTAGCTTTGCAGGATGCGGTAACCGGAAAAATCGGAGCGGCATCACAGTTTATCGAAATTCCGAATCTTGCCAAGAAAAAATTGACGCTTTCAAATTTGCTCGTCAAGCAATTTTCTCTCGAAGAATGGAGAAAAATATCTCTCGGACAAAGCAGTAATTCAAATTCATCAAACAATAGTGCTTTACTGGACACGGTCATTCGTAAATTTAAGCGCGGAACAGTTTTTACCTATTCATTTGTAATTTACAACGCCAAGTCAGATTCCGGGCAAAAGCCGCAGCTTCAACTTCAGGCACGACTTTTTCGTGACGGAAAAATGATTTTGGAAGGCAGTCCATCCGCTATTGATATTGATGGACAAATAGATTTGCGACGCATCGAAGTCTTAAAAGCAGTTACTCTCGGAACAAACCTCGAGCCGGGAGATTATGCTTTGCAAATAATTGTTTCAGATAGTTTAGCTAAAGGAAAGAAACAAATTGCAGCACAATCAATTGATTTTGAGCTTGTTAAATAAATCTGCGGGAGGAAACTAATGACGAAAAAAAATTTCAAATTGATTTTAGTCACACTTTGCTTTTCGACTTTGGTTCTTGGACAGAATAAAACTCCGACGCCCACGACCGAACAGCAAAAGGAGGATGAAGACATTATTCGCATCAGCTCGCAGCTTGTGTTGGTTGATACGCTTGTTTTAGACAAAAAAGGCAGACAGGTAACTGATTTGAGCGCGGATGATTTTGAAATTTATCAAGACGGTAAGCTGCAGAAAATTACAAATTTTGCTTACGTCAATTCTGGAAAGAATCCGGTTGCCGATTCATCGCCATTTAAAAATAAAATTGACAAAAAAGTCGTACCTTTACCGCCCGTAAGTGTTCGCTCCGGGGGCGAGGGGCGAATAATTACCTTTGTGATTGACGATTGCGCCGCATCGCTGAACGGAATAGTAGTCGCTAGGGACGGAATCAGAAAGTTTATTGACGAACAAATGCTCTCGGATGACAAGGTAGCGATCTACCGGACGCGCCCCGGAAGCGTCCTGCTTCAAGCATATACTTCAAACAGGGAAGTTCTAAAGCGCATTATTGACAAAGTTAATTTGATACCGCTACGGGACGAAAACGCCCCGGACGAAGCTAAAGAAGACGGGATAACGGCGGGAACGTCGCCGGTCAACGAAATAACCTCGCGGAATTCCAGCGGAAGAGAAAACAGACAAAACGAAAACAATGCCGCCGAAGAGGGGCGAATAGACTGTTTCAAGAGAAACACCGGTGTTTTGAGTTTTGTCGCTGACCGTTTGAAAAATGTGCCGGCGCGAAAAATCATCTTCTTTATATCCAACGGACTCCCAGATATATTTGCAACCAACTATCTCGATGACCTAAAGCAAGTTGCCGACAAAGCCGCTCGTTCCTCGGCTGTTATTTATACGATGAGCGGCAGGGGCTTAACAATTCCAGGATTAATCGAAGCGGCAGACGACGTTCCGAACGAAGCCTCCAGAGATCGGCTAAGAGCAAGCCAAAGCCGGACATTTAACGAAGGTTTGGCATATCTAGCTGATTCGACGGGCGGAAAATTTATTTTCAACAAAAATTTTCTCAACGTCGAAATGAAGAAGATTTTAGAAGCCGAAACGGGTTTTTACACGCTCGGTTATCAACCCGATGACGAAACTTTCAAAGGAAAAAAATATCACAAAATTGAAGTGAAACTAAAACGCCCCGATCTGGTAATTAATTCAAGAAAAGAATTTTACGGGCTCGACGATATAAAAACTCAGAAAAACCCGAAATCGAGCGAAACACCGATGTATAAGGCAATATCCGCTCCGTTTCAAGAGAAAGGCATAAATGTTCGTTTAACGACGCTCGCCGGAAACGATGCCAAACAAGGAGATTATATTCGCGCCTTTCTGCACATCAAAGGCGAAGATTTGACCTTCACCGACGAAGCCGACGGGACGAAAAAAGTAATTCTC
Organism: Acidobacteriota bacterium; assembly: GCA_030855875.1. Taxonomy (GTDB): domain Bacteria; phylum Acidobacteriota; class Blastocatellia; order Pyrinomonadales; family Pyrinomonadaceae; genus SXVE01. The sequence goes on along the minus strand of JALYQJ010000390.1, from coordinate 7,675 downwards.
GATGTCGTTGCGGTAGCTCTGGACGAGAGAGGCAAAGTCATTGAGGAATTTAATCGCACATATCCGATTCGCATCCCGAAACAAGGCTTTCAAACCATTCTGCAAAACGGCTTGGATTATTCGACCGATATGCCGGTTAAAAAGTCCGGCTTTTATAGTTTTCGCATTGCGGTGCGCGATAATAATTCAAAGCGTCTGGGTTCGGCGGGAGATTTTGTTGAAATTTCCGATACCAAAAAAAGCAAATTCTTTATGTCCGGCTTATTTACTACCGCCGTAACCAATGAAAGCAAACCTCTTTTACCGAAAAATCGCCCTGCCGAAGCTGCTTTTGCTCCGGTCTTCTTTAATTCGATTCCGTCAATTCGGCATTATTATGCCGGTTCGGTTTTGTCATACGTTTATAATATCTACAATTCTAAACCTGACGAGGCGACAAAACAGCCAAAATTAACCAGGCAAATCAGGCTTTACAAAGACGGAAAACTTCTTGCCGACGAAACGGAAAAACCTATCGAAGTTCAGTCGCAAAGCGATATATCACGCATCCAAGATTACGGATTTCTACGACTCAATGAAAAAGCGGAAAAGGGGGAATATATTTTACAGATAATTATCCGCGATAAATTAGCCAATAAAACAACCTCACAATGGATCGATTTTGAAATTGTCAAATGAGGTTCAAAGTTTAAGGTTCAATGTTTGAAATACTCTTGACTTTAAACTTTAAACTTTGAACATTGAGCATTGAACTAATGGATATCATCGTCGGAACGGCGGGACACATTGACCACGGGAAAACCGCGCTCGTCAAGGCTTTGACGGGCGTTGATGCGGATCGTTTTCCCGAAGAAAAACTGCGCGGAATCACGATTGACATCGGATTTGCCGAGTTAAATTTGGGCGAAATAAACGTCGGATTTGTTGATGTTCCGGGACACGAAAAATTTGTTAAGAATATGCTTGCGGGCGCGAGCGGGATAGATTTGGTGACGCTAATTATCGCTTCGGACGCGGGCGTGATGCCGCAAACGCGCGAGCATTTTGAAATCTGTCGGCTTTTGGAAACGAAAAACGGTTTGATTGTGTTGACCAAAAAAGATTTGGTTGATGACGAGTTTCTCGAATTAGTTAAATTGGATGCTGCCGAGCTGGTCGAAAATTCGTTTTTGGAAAACGCGCCTGTAATTGCCGTCAGCGCAAAGACCGGCGAAGGACTCGAAGAGTTAAAACAAACCCTCAAAAAACTCGCCTTTGAAATTCCGGCTCGAAAAAACGAAACGATTGCGCGGCTTCCGATTGACCGCAGTTTTTCGGTCAGAGGCTTCGGCACGGTCGTTACCGGAACTTTGCTGGCGGGCGAAATCAGCGAAGCAGACGAAATGGAAGTTTTGCCGGACGGGAAAAAGGTTCGTGTTCGCGGACTGCAAACGCACGGAAAATCCGTCAAAACCGTTCACGCCGGACAGCGCACGGCGGTCAATCTCGGCGGCATCGAACACGCGGCGATTGAACGCGGAATGATTTTGTGCGAGAAAAATGCTCTGCGCCCGACGCAGATTTTCGACGCGGAAATCGAGGTTTTAAAAACGTCGAAAAAAAGTCTGAAATCGCGCCAGCGAGTGCGCGTTCACATCGGCACAATCGAGGCTTTGGCGCGGATTCAGGTTTTGAATGAAACGGGCGAAATCGAAGCGGGCGAAAAGGATTTTGTGCAGTTGCGCCTTGAAATTCCGATTGCGACGATTCCGAATGAGCGTTTTATCATTCGCAGTTACTCGCCGCAAATGACGATTGCGGGCGGAAAAGTTCTCGACAATTCGGCGGTCAAACATCCGCGCAAAGAAGTTGAAAACGTCAGAAAAATTTTGGGTAATTTAATCGAAGCGGACGGCGATAAAGTTAAATTGACGAAACTTTATCTCGAAACGGCGGGCGAAATCGCGGCGACTTTTTCGGATTTACAAGCGCGAACCGGCTGGCGGCGCGAGATTTTGCAGAAAGCTGTTCAAGCGAACATCGAAAATCGGGCGATTATCGAAGCCGACAATTTTTTAATCGCGCGAACGCCGTTTGAAAATCTGAAAAATAAAACTCTGACGGAGATCGGGAAATTTCACGTCAAAGAACCGCTTGCCAGAGGCATTCTGCGCGAAACTCTGCGCGAGAAAATTTACGCGCATTTGCCGCCGGAAATTTTCAAAAGCGTTTTGTCGAATCTGGAGAAAGAAAACCGCGTCGCGGCGGAAAGAGACATCTTTCGCCTCGCCGTGCATAATCTTGAGCTTTCGGCGGACGAGAAAACTTTGCGCCAGCGGCTCGGTCAAATTTATCACGCAGCAAAACTCGAAGTTCCGAAATTAGAAGACGCTTTGCAGGAAGCGTTAAAAAACACAAAATCGAACCGCGAAACGGCGCGAAAGATTTTTCAGCTACTGCTCAATTCCGGCGAAATCGTCAAAATTACCGACGAATTTTACTTTTCCAAAAACGCGATTGATGATTTGATTCGTCAATTGAAAAATTATGCCGCGACGAGTTCCGATAAATTAATTGATGTGGCAAAGTTTAAGGACATCGCCGGAATTTCCCGAAAATACGCGATTCCGCTGCTCGAATATTTCGACCGCGAGCGCGTAACTAGACGCGCCGGAGATAAAAGACTGATTTTGTAACCGGGAGCGCGGACATCTTTGTCCGCAATATCGCGCAAGCGATGAAAAAGCCTTGATTACAATCAAATTGAATATAATCGAAGCGTTTAATCGCGCTTTGCGCTCATTGCGGGCAGTATGTCCGCGCTCCGACGAATAAAATGAAAAAATTCCTGACCGCAAAATGGAACGATTTAGTGATGGCGAACTATGAAGTCGCGCCCGAAATTCTGGCAGACCTGGTTCCGAAAGGCGTTTCGCTCGATTACAACGAAGACAAATGTTTTGTCAGTCTGGTCGCGTTTATGTTTCTCGACACGCGCGTTTTGGGCGTTCCGGTTCCGTTTCACATCAATTTTGAAGAAGCGAATCTGCGTTTTTATGTGAAACGCGAAGTGCCGGAAGAAGTGCGGCGCGGCGTTGTTTTCGTCAAGGAAATTGTGCCGCGTTTTGCGATTGCGACCGTCGCCAGAGTTTTTTACGGCGAACCTTACGAAGCGTGGAAAATGAGCCGCGCGAAAACCGGAAATGAATTGATATACGCCTGGTGGAAAGGCGACGACGCGCATCATATAAAAGTCGAAACCGGCGCAAACACGGGCGTTCCAGATGCAAATTCGCACGGCGAATTTATCATCGAACATTACTGGGGTTACACGAAACGCGGCGGAAACCGGACGGACGAATACAAAGTCGAGCATCCGAAATGGGAGCTTTTCGATGTCAAAGATTACGAAATCAAAGTAGATTTCGGCAAACTTTACGGCGAACGATTCGCGCATCTTTCAAACGAAAAACCGCACTCGATATTTATGGCGAAAGGCTCGGAAGTCGCGGTTTATAAAGGCGCAAAACTTGTTTTAGGATTTTGAATTTTGAGATTACGGATCATAAAATCTAAAATCCAAAATCCTAAATCCAAAATCTAAATATGGCAATTATCGGTATCGTAGCAATCGCAAAAAATTTCGCTATCGGGAAAGACGGAAAACTGCCTTGGCATTATCCGGTGGATTTGAAATTTTTCAAACAAACGACAACGAATCACGCCGTCGTGATGGGTTTTAATACGTGGAAATCAATCGGGAAACCTTTGCCGAAACGCCTGAATATCGTCATTTCGCGTTCGCAAAACATCGAACACCAACCGGAAGTTTTGCTTTTGCGAAGCGTCGAAGAAGTTCTCGTACTGTCGAAATGCTTAAATTGCGATTTGTTCATCATCGGCGGCGCGGAAACGTATAAAAATTTCGCCGACCGGATTGAAAAATGGATCGTAACGGAAGTTCCCGCGAGCGTCGAGGATGCCGATACTTTTATGCCGGAAAAATTTTTGGAGCATTTTAAGTTAGTTGAAAAAATGCAACTTGAAAATTATTTGAGTGTGAAAGTCTTTGAAAGGAAGTGAAAATAATGTCCTGTCCAAAAATAAAAAAAATACTGCTTTTCATTTCATCCGTATGTTTGGTTTTCTCTATAATATTCGGCTCTTTGTTTTTTTATGTCTTTCCCGAATATCCGGTAAACATTGCATTCTTCAAAGTCATCTATAATGTAATCCCTGCAAAAAGATCATTTCTCAATTTTTATTCACCCGTCAGAAGAAACATTAGGTCTGGATATGCTCCGGTTGAAGTTAATCAATTTTTAATTAATAAAATTACGGTTTCAAAGAACGAAAATGAAATCTCGGCAATTGTTCATTTTTACGCTATTCAGGCTGAAGGTCATCGAATAGGTTATTTTGATAATTTTTCGGAGGAAGTTAAACCTAAAATAATTCAGCAATTGATTAAAGAACTCGACGATAATACGAATTTAAGTGGGAAACTAATGTTATTAGAAGAAATCAGAAGTAATAAAAGATTAGGTAAAGGTTCAGTGGGAATATCTGGAATGAATCACCTTGCATTTTCGACTATTGAAGAATACAAAAAATGGTTTAATGAAGAACTGGAAAAGACCGCCAAATCAAAATATCAGGAATGGTGGAATTTAAATTTGAGTTGGGAAGAAAAGAAAAAGATTGATCCGCTGGAAGGCACAAATATTAAAGTTTCGGAATGTTGCGGATAGTTTTTGCCTGTGATTTAAATTAGTTGTAAAATCGCGCGTAAAAACAAAAAGGAGAAAACTTTATGATGGGCGGAAGAAGTTGGGACGAATGGATTGATGAATATTCGGAATCGCACACGCATCCGATGAATAAATTGACGCACACGCTCGGCATTCCGATGATTGCGATTTCCCTGCTTCTGGTTCCGGTTTCGCTTTTTGTCACGGGAATGTGGCGCATCGCGCTCGCTTTGTTCGTGTTCGGCTGGATTTTGCAGTTTGTCGGGCATTATTTTGAAGGCAAGCCGCCGGAATTTTTAAAGGATTACCGCTTTCTGTTCGTCGGTTTGCGGTGGTGGCTGAAAAAAACATTCGGAATTTCCTCAAAAGATAAAGATGCTTAAAGTTTTCGCCGCCGATTTCATCTGATAAACTTGCCTGAGAATGAAACAATACGTTTTGGCTCTCGACATCGGAACTTCCAGCGTTCGCGCCGCGCTTTATGATTGCGCGGGCAATGTTCTGCCCGCGACGATGGTCAAAAACGAGCGGCAACTGGAAATCACCGACGACGGCGGCGCGGAGATTGACGCGCGTCAGGCTTTCGGGCAAATCGAACAGGCGATTGACGACGTTCTCGAAAAATCGAAAAATCTCACAGGTGAAATCGAATACGTCGCGGCTTCATCATTTTGGCACAGCCTCGTCGGGATTGACGAAAGCGGAAAACCGACGACCAAAGTTTTCGGCTGGGCTGACACGAGAAGCCGTGAATATATTTCGATTTTGAGAAAGAAACTCGACGAAATTCTGATTCATAACCGAACCGGCGCACGTTTTCATTCGAGTTTTTGGACGGCGAAACTGCTCTGGCTGCAAAGCGAACAAAAGGCAATTTTCAAAAAAACAGCGCAATGGCTTTCATTCAGCGATTATGTCCGGCTCAAACTTTGCGGCGAAGCGCAAACCGGCGTTTCGATGGCGAGCGCGACCGGAATTTTCGACATCCGCCGCTGCGTCTGGGACGAGGAACTGCTCGAATTTTTAAAGCTCAAACCGGCGAATCTACCCGTTATCATTGACGAAGACGCGAAAACTTTTCAGCTAAATTCAAAATATAAAAAGCGTTGGGAACGACTGCAGAACGCGCGGTTTTTCCCGGCAATCGGCGACGGCGCGGCAAACAATATCGGCGCGGGCTGCACGGTAAAATCGAAAGCCGCGCTGATGATCGGAACGTCCGGCGCGATGCGCGTCTCGTTTAAGGGCGATGTTCCGGCGCAAATTCCCAACGGTTTATGGTGTTACCGGATTGACCGAAAGCGCGTCATCATCGGCGGCGCATTGTCCGACGGCGGCGGACTTTACCGTTGGCTGAAGGATAATTTTCGCTTGAGGGCGAACGATGATAAAACGGAGATTGAAATCGCCAATCGTGACGCGGACGGACACGGTTTGACGTTTCTGCCGTTTCTCGCCGGCGAACGAAGCACCGGCTATAACGAAGAAGCACACGGCGCAATTTTGGGCTTAAAGTCCGCCACCGACACGATTGACATCGTGCAAGCCGCGCTCGAATCAGTTGCTTATCGTTTCGCCGGAATTTTCGATCAATTAAACGATGTGGCAAAAATCAAAGAAATCATCGCCTCCGGCGGCGCACTGCGCGAATCGCCCGTCTGGACGCAAATCATCGCCGACGTTCTCGGACAAAATATGTCTCTGCCCGACGTGCGCGAAGCCTCAAGTCGCGGCGCGGTTTTGCTCGCGCTCGAAATGACTGGCAAAATAGAAAGTATTGAAAAACGAGAAACGCCGAAAGGTCGGGAGTTTAAGTTTGATAAAAGGCGAAACACGATTTACAGAAAAGCGCGGACACGCCACGAAAAATTTTACGAACTATTAATAGGCAAATGAATTTGAAAAATTTTGAAAGCGAAGTCGAAAGCAAAATTGTCGGTCGCGGCTTGGATTACTACAAAAGCGGCGAGGTCAAAAAACTGGAAAAAGTCGGCGAAAACGAATTTAGCGCAACGGTTTTCGGAACTGAAAAATACAGCATTTATGTAAAATTAAACGGCGAAGCAATTGCCGAACACGAATGCGACTGCCCTTACGATTACGGCAATGTCTGCAAACACAAAGTCGCTGTTTTCTACGGAATTCGGAACGGAAATTTCAGCGATACAAGCAGCAAATTAAACGCGCTTTTGGCGAATATGCACGAATCCGCGCTGCGAAAATTCGTTTCAAACCTGCTCAAAAAAGACCAAAGTTTCAGACGCGAATTTTTACGCGAATTCGATGAGGACTTTGAGGAAGATGACGAAGATGAGTTTGACGAAGATTATTATTAATGTTTTTCTTTGCGATATTATAATAAAACTGACAAGGAAAATATGCCGAAAAAAATTAAAAGATATATTGATTGTTAAGAGCGGAGACGAAGAGCGCAAGTTTTGGGCGAAAGAAGATGCGACCGATTTTATAGATTGGGAAATGAGCGAAGTCGGTGTTCTGCCGAATCTGAAACCAACAACGCGGACAATTTCTCTGCGAATGTCGGAATCAATGCTGAATCAAATTCGCCTGATTGCCAACCAGCGCGATGTGCAGTATCAATCGTTGATAAAAATGTAGTGAAAGACCGAATTAAAGAAGAATTGAAAAGTAGTTAACACTTAAAAATATGACAACCGCAACCGAACCGAAAAAGAAAATTGATTTAGATCAACTCTGCATCAACACCATCCGAACTTTGTCTTTAGACGCGGTGCAGAAAGCCGAGTCGGGACATCCTGGCTTGCCGCTTGGAATGGCTCCGACGGCTTATGTTTTATGGACGAAGTTTATGCGCTACAACCCGAAAAATCCGAAGTGGTTTAACCGCGACAGGTTTTTACTTTCCGCCGGACACGGCTCGATGCTGATTTATAGTTTGCTGCATTTGACGGGCTACGATTTGC
>JALYQJ010000423.1 GCA_030855875.1 Acidobacteriota bacterium | reverse complement strand
GGCTTATACCAAAACAATTTAATTAGGTGTGTTAAGTATCCAGTCATAGCAAGTCAGTTTTTTGATAGCTTCGCTTGCCTTCATAAATGGTTTGGCGATTTCGATCACTGCTTTTTCAACTTCTTCGTAGGTCGTAAAGACCCGATTCTTTAACCTTCTTCCGACTTCTCGAAAAAATCTCTCGACCGGATTCAGTTGCGGTCAATAGGCGGGTAATAAATCCAAGTTGATCTTTTCATTTCCGTGCGGCTTTACAAGGGATTGAATTTGTTTTTCGGCGGCGATTTGCGTCTTGGGAGATTTGAGGAAACCCGTTTTGTGCGCGGTGATGTCGGATTTTTCTACAAGCAGAAAATTAATAAATTTATTGACATCGAGCCGGGTTATCGCCATCGCACATTGGTGGAGTTTAGCGACAAGCGCGAGAGTGAAAATATTTTATTCGTCAACGGAAAAATCGGCTTCGACATCAAGAAACTTGCAATCAGGCAGAACAATCTGGTCGAGTTTCGATTTCGGGATTCGGGCTTACAACAGCGTTACCGCCCGCGTTTGAAAGTTGCACATCCGGTCAAAGTCGGCAAAAGCGAGATTGATGTGTGGGCGTCCAATGAAGTTTATTACGAATGGGCGGACGACGCCTGGACGCGCAATCGTTTCAGAATCGGCATCAACAAAAAAATCAATGAAAGCGTCAATTACGACGTTTATTATATGCGGCAAAACGACAGTTTCAGCAAGCCGGGCGATTTGCACGTTTTCGGTATCTCATTTGAAATCGGAACAAAAAGTCCGTTTCCGGTAGATTGAATTGAGGAATTTTAATTCTCACGCGCCGCCGGATTATTTTACAAAACGCCGTGGTTCAATTATGAGAATTATTCGACTGGTTTTTAGATTTTAGAAAAGTAATTGCCATACTTTCAAACACTCTCCGCCAGCGAACGAATTTAGGAGGAAATTATAGTTATATGAGTCAAACAGCTAATAAAATTGATTCGGTCGAGCAAACCGAAACTCAAACCGAATGGGTTTTACCCGACCCTCTGCCGCCTTCGCCGGAGTATTTATTTAACCGTCATTTAAGTTTGATGGAGTTTTTTAAGCGCGTCCTCGACGAAGGCTTTGATGAAGCGCAGCCGTTGCTCGAACGGCTCAAATTTCTGGCGATTCTTTCTTCGATTTTGGACGAGTATTTTACGACTCAGGTTAGGAGTTTGAAGGGAAAACGCGATGAGGGGGATAAACTTACAGCGGACGGAATGACGGCGGAAGAGCAATTGACAGCGCTCAGAGAACGGTTTTTGCAAATGATTGAAATGCAGATGAATGGTCTGCACCGGGATATTTTGCCCGCGCTTGCCGAACACGGAATTGCGATTGTGTCTCACGATTCGCTGACGGATGCCGAGCGACAGGCTTTGAGCGAATATTTCAGAAGCAAAATTTATCCGCTGCTCGCGCCGCAGGCGGTTGATTCGTCGCATCCGTTTCCATATATTTCGGGCGACAGTTTGAATCTCGGTTTGATGGTCAAACCGAAGGTCAACGAACGCGTGGCGCAGCGATTAAATCAAACGGATAAAGCGATTTTTATGCGAATCAAAATCCCGCCGTTTGTCAAACGCTTCGTTCCGGTCGGCGAAGGTTTGTCAAAGTTTGTTCTGGTCGAAGATTTGATTACGTCAAATATCAAAATGTTTTTGCCGGAAGCCGAAGTATGCTGCGCGTTTCGCATTGCGCGCGATGCCGATAACACTCTGGTAAACGAAGAAACCAAAAATTTGCTCGAAACAATGACGGAAAATCTCAAACGGCGCAGATTCGGCGCGGTTGTCAAGTTGGAAATTTCCCGTACGATGCCGAAGGAAATGGTTGACTTTTTGACCGAATCGCTGGAGATTTCCGAAGAAGACGTTTATTTCATCAACGGCGCGCTCAAGGTTGACGATTTTATGGATTTGTATAAATTGAAGCGTCCCGATTTGAAAAGCGAGCCTTTGTTTGTTACGCGCCCCGCCGTTTTCGACGGCAAAGAATCAACTTTCGACATTATCAAACGCGGCGACGTTCTGCTTCATCATCCGTATCATCATTACGACATCGTGACCGATTTTATCGCCGAAGCGGTCGAAGACCCGGACGTTCTGGCGATAAAAATGTGCGTCTATCGGACTGGCGCGAATTCGCCGATTCCGCCGCTTTTGATGAAAGCAAGCGAACTCGGCAAACAGGTGACGGTTTTATTGGAACTCAAAGCGCGGTTCGATGAAGAAGCGAATATCGCGTGGGCGAAACGTCTCGAAGAGGCGGGAGTTCACGTTATTTACGGCTTGATCGGTATGAAAACGCATTGCAAAACGACTTTGATTATGCGGCGCGAAGGCGAAGAGATTCGCCGTTACTCGCATATCGCCACGGGCAATTACAACCCCGACACGGCGGCGTTATACACGGATCTGGGCTTGCTCACCGACGACG
>JALYQJ010000411.1 GCA_030855875.1 Acidobacteriota bacterium | reverse complement strand
GGTCGCACGGATGAAGCGAAGCAACAATACGATCAGGTCGAGTTTATCGAAAAATTGGGCGCATCCGACGGAACTTATTCCCGTCAGTTAGCATTATTTTGGGCTGACCACGACATTCGTCTGGACGAAGCCCTCGCCGTCGCAGAGCGTGAACGCGCGGCGCGCAAAGACATTTATACTGCCGACGTTCTCGCCTGGTGTCTTTACAAAAAAGGTAGATTTGCCGAAGCAAAAACCGCAAGTGACGAAGCCTTGCGACTGGGAACGCGGGATCCTCATTTGCTTTATCACGCGGGTATGATTGCGTTAGCAATAAATGATAATCAAAAGGGCGCAGATTACCTGAAACAGGCATTAGCCATCAATCCGACTTTTGATATTCTGCAGGCGGAAAAGGCTAAAGAAAAATTGAATTCGATTAAAGGCAAATAATCTTTTCGCGCTTTTTTACGAAATGACGTGATTAATTATCGGGTTTATACAGATGAGAACGCCAATATCCATTTCTATAAACCCGAAAATCTTAATTTTTATTTCTTATTGCTTCTTTCAGGTATTTGTAACCCGGAATGTAAGATTTTGCAAAAGTTGCCAGATATTTCGGAAATGAGTAGTTATAAATCAAATGCCAAAACAATAATGAGTATTTTCTAAAGTAGATAAAATTAAAAATATACGGTTCTTTCAAAAACGCCTTACAAAGAAAGTAATTATAAATACCGAAATGCTTTTTCACGAAAAGCGGAAATTCCTTCACAAAAATAGGGTCACGATTAATTTCAGCACTTATTCCGCCTTCTTCATAATCGGCGATGACATAATCAATATATCGCTTAGTCACTCCATCGTGCATAAAACACTTTAGGTTGAAAAACCAATCGGCAAAAATTCTATATCGCAAATCATACTTTCCGACCATATCGAATATGGTTCGGTGATAAAAGATACCTTGCTGGCAGAGATTGTCTCTGATAAATAAAGTGCTGGTAAATTCTTTGCCGTTGTAAACCTTATTTTTCACAAAATAACAATTACCGTAAACAAAGCCCGGATTTTCCGGCGGCAGAAAATCCTTAACTTGTTCTAAAATGTTTGGTTTCAGGCAGTCGCCCGCGCCGATAAAGTAAATATATTTTCCCGTCGCTAAATCTATCCCTTTATTAAAAGCATAGTAAACTCCGTCATCTTTTTCGGAAATGAGAGTTAAATCGCTTTCGTAGTTTTTTATATAATCAAGCGTGTCATCGGTCGAAGCTCCGTCAAGGACAATCAACTCGAATAATTCTTTGTTCTGAGAAAAAATTGACTGCAAAGTATTTTCGACTTTCTGACCACAATTATAAGTCGCCATAATAATCGAAAACAATTTTTGATTCGCTGCTTCAGGTGCTGCCATAAATGGACGATTCAGGATAATTTCCTGCTTGAAAACTTATACTCTCGACAGACAAAACAAATTTTTGTCAGCAGTATTCGGTTATTTTTTTCTTCGGCATTGCATCAATGCGCGACAAACGTAATCTATATTTTCTTCGGTTAAGCCAGCCCATGTCGGCAAGCTGATTCCGTTAGCGGATAAATTTTCAGCAACGGGAAATGCTTCGCCGGCGACGGAATTTATGTAAGGCGGTAAGGAATGCGCCGGATAAAAGACGGGTCTGGTTTCAATTCCTTTTTCGCCTAACATCTCGATGACAACATCACGATTTTGCCAAACATCCGGTTCGAGAACGATACTGAACATCCAGTAAACGTGCCGCGCCCAGTTTTGTTCGGTCTGCCACGAAAGACCAATCACATTTTTCAATCGTTCGCTGTAAAGTTTTGAGATGCGCGACCTTAATTCTAGCATTCGATCTATTTGTTCGAGCTGCGCCAATCCAATCGCCGCCGGCAAATTCATCATACGATAATTATATCCGACAACCGGATGCCAGTAACGACGATTCGGATCCATTCCCTGACCGCGAAAAAGCCGCGCCCGATCTGCTAAATCATCATCATCCGTCACGAACATTCCGCCTTCGCCGGTAGTGATAATTTTGTTGGCGTAAAAACTAAACGAGGCGGCATCGCCGAGCGAACCGACGATATTACCGTCAGACATTGCTCCGTGAGCTTCTGCCGCGTCTTCCAACAAAAATAAATTGTGGCGGTTCGCAATTTCCTTTAATTTCGACATTTTTGCCGGATGTCCGTATAAGTGAACGGCGATGATGCCTTTTGTGCGGGGCGTAATTTTGGATTCAACCTGTTTCGGATCGAGATTCCAGGTTTCCGATTCCGAGTCAACAAAAACAGGTTTTGCGCCGCAATATGTAACTGCGTTCGGAGTGGCAACGAAGGTTAAGGTCGGCACAATCACTTCATCGTCCGGCTCGACACCGAGCGCGACGAGTGCCAGATGCAAAGCTACCGTGCCGTTGCAGCAGGCAACAGCGTGTTTTACGCCGCAGAATCGGGCAAAGCCGGTTTCAAAAAGTTCGATGTATTTTCCTGCCGATGAAATCCATCCCGATTCCATACAGTCATCTACATATTTTTTTTCATTGCCGCTAAAAAGAGGGCTGGCGACGGGAATATCGTATAACATCAGCAATTAAATTTTCTCATCAACTTTAAAATTCAAGACGGTTTTCAGATAGTTAGTCACTTTGCATAAATTGTGACTCGGATAGATTATTCTGAAATTATTTTTGCTTATTTCGGGTATTGCGGAGTCGTTTTTTCAGATAGGAGAAAGACAATTGAGTGATATAAAAAACGCTGCCCATCGGCGAGAGTCTGAAGCCGGTGGCGAAAGACCCTAAATGTTTTAAGGAAAAACCGTCGCGTTTCAAACTCAAACGCCCGAAGTTGAAATAATGACTCGCTAACCTCTTCTTCATAACAGCTTTTTCGTTAAAACTTAATTGTTCTTGAAAAAGTCGGGCAATAAGCGGTTCATCGTGTAATCCCAAATCTCTGATTATCTCTAATTCTTCTCTGCCGTGATAAATGTTGCTGCTGTGTACCCGTTTTGTCCAATATCGGGACAATGTAAAAGCTGCGCGACACGGCTTCATTACCACCATCTCTAAAATCAGACACCAATCATCGGCAATCCTCATCGCTTCATTCCAACCTTTGACGAATGAGGAACGCCGAATCAATAACGCTGAAGACGGAGCCGGACAAGTGCTGAAGAAGAGTTCTCGAACTTCCTTTGCGTTCAGCACCGCCCATTCATCATTTGAATTATTGAAATACTTTTGCCCTTTATTGCTCGATTCCCAACCACTGACTAATGTTTCGGTTTCAAAAATTTCCGTCCAGTTGAGAAAAACAAAATCCGCCTCATATTTTTCCAAAGCAGCGACAGCGACCTTGAGAAAATCTTCGTGCCAAATGTCATCGGAATCGAGCGAAGCGATATATTCACCTTTAGCGTAACTTAATCCCAAATTACGCACTGCCGCCTGCCCTTTATTTTCTTGATAGTAGTATTCGACATTTTCAAACTTTGCAACGCTCTGCGCTGTATTGTCCTGAGAGCCGTCATCAACCACAATTATTTGAATTTCCGGGTAGCTTTGAGCTTTCACGCTCTCGATGGCTTCCACGACCAATTGGGCGCGATTATAGGTCGGTATAATTACGGTAACTAATTTGTGATACATCTGGATAAAGAAAAATTTAACGCCGGGATTAGTTTGTTCACAATTTATAAGAAGTATCTTTGCAAACTACAAGCGAAAAATGTGAACTTTCCTTTTCAAACTGCTTTACTGAAATGAACGCTATCGAAGTTTCCCCTTGAGCAATGCCGCATAAATGCGCTTGAAAGGATAAAATCCAACAGCCGAACAGCCGACTAAATGGAATCCGGTAATTTGTTTATATCTTATAACAACGAAGTTTAAATGTCTTAACGCTGTGCGTCGGGTTGAGATATAAAATGCTGCCGCGCACGTCAAAATTTTTTCACGTCAGTCCCGAATCTCTCCGCACGAACTCACTATTGCAAATAAAAAAATCATTGCTTGAAAATCCTGCGTTAATTTTAGCAAGTATCTTGATTATAAAGAATACCCTGTTATAGGCTTGTCCGCAAAACCTTTTTCGTAAACAATTCAAACATCGAGTCTAATGCTCAATAAAATTGTTACGATTGATATTGTTCATTTCTTCCTTCACACCAATGAGTGAGATGGTCGGGTTTATCAGAACCCGAATTCTCGCTCTTTCGTAAATCTGGAAAATGACGCTGCTGAGACGGCGCAATACCGGAGAAATCAATTTTTTGCGTCGGTTTCAGGATTCTTTACTCCAAGGAAAAAACTTATTGCCGTTTTTAGGAAGATGCGAAAAAGGTAAATGACAGAATGTTTCGGTAATCTAAGCCGAACAGTTAAAAATAAGCAGCGGAGCATCTGTCAGATAATTTATAAGATAAATTACAAAAGCTCAACCATAAAAGTTGAGCTAAACCATTGAAAAGATTGGTGCCGACTACAAGATTTGAACTTGTGACCTCCCGCGTGTGAAGCG
>JALYQJ010000356.1 GCA_030855875.1 Acidobacteriota bacterium | reverse complement strand
ATCACGATTGCCGATTATCGAAACGAAAATAATATCCGTTTCGGTTCTTTAGACACCGCAGACGAAAATTTGTTCCCGCGAGATTTCAGGAAAATTAAAAATGTTTAGATTTAATTTAAGTAATTTTGAAGTAGGAAATGAAGAACAATTAAAACAAAGAGTTTGCCCGCGAAAGACGCGAAAAGACGCTAAAAAAGAAAGTATGAAGCAAAGTTTTACCTTTGAATGTTTTCATTTTCGCGTCTTTTCGCGTCTTTCGCGGGCAATAATTCTTGTATCGAACTCACGTTAAATTAGACTTTCGGTTTGATTTTTATCTCAAAAAGTTTGCTCCACTTTTTGCCGGTGATAAAAATTCGGTCGGCGGCTGCGTCGTAGGCGATGCCGTTGAGAACGTCGGCTTCTCTCGAACTGTCCATTTGTTCGTCGGCGAGCGTTTTTAAATCAATTCGACCGAGCAGTTTTCCGCTGTTCGGATCAATTCTGACAATTTCGCCTTCCTGCCAGATGTTCGCCCAAATCTCGCCTTTGATATATTCGAGTTCGTTTAGTTCCATCAAAGGCTTTCCTTTTTCGTCAAAAACGACAATCGTTCGGACAGTTTCAAAATTTTCAGGATTGACGACGCGGATGATGTGCGTTCCGTCGCTCATAAAAAGATGCGTCGCATCGTTGGTTAAACCCCAACCTTCGCCCGCGTAACGAAATTCTTTGAGCAGTTTGAAATCGTTCAAGTCGTAAACAAAAGCCGTTTTTTCGCGCCACGTCAACTGATAAATTTTATCGTTAAAAATTGTGATGCCTTCGCCGAAATAATCGGTCGCCAAATCGAATTTCTGCAAAACCTTGCCGCTTTCGGGTTCGACTTTTCGCAAAGACGAGAAATAATTATCGCCGCGCGCACGGCTTCCGCCCGTTCCTTCATACAAAAAACCATTGTGAAAAACCAAGCCCTGCGTAAACGCCTTCGCGTCGTGTGCGTAAGTTTTGACGATTTCGTAAGTGTAAATCGGAACCGGAGCGTTATTTTTCGCCGCGTTTGAATTCGCGGTATTGGAAGCATTGACAATCACGACGTTTGATTTATTCGCCGTGCCGTTACACGCGGCGGCGACGGAAATGATAAAAATTAAAAAATAAAGGCGCATAAATTTCGGGAAGTAGAGAGTAGAGAGTGGAGAGTAAAAGAGTAGAAATTTGCTCTTGTTTTACTTTCCACTCTCCACTCTCTACTTTTTCAGAGCTTTTTCAATCGAACTGCGAAAACTTTCCGCTGTTAATTGTCTGACTTTGATACCGTTGACGTAGATGGTCGGCGTTCCGTTGATGCCGTAACTTGTTCCGTCAGACATATCTTTGCGAACTTCGGCGGCGGTTTTTGCGTCGCTTAAGTCTATCTCAAACCTTTGCGGATTCAAACCTAAATCTGCCGCATATTTTTTTAGCGAAAGCGCGTCTAAAGCGTTTTGATTTTTATACAAAATGTCGGCGTATTCAAAAAACTTGCCCTGCTTAAAGGCGGCATTGGCGGCGAGAGCGGCGGGAAAAGCGTTTTCGTGAATATTCGTCAATGGAAAATCGCGCACGACGAAGCGAACTTTACCGGCGTATTCCGCCGCAATCTTTTTCAAAATCGGATGCGCCGCGCCGCACGCCGGACATTGAAAATCTGAAAACATCACAATCGTCACGGGCGCGTTTAATTTGCCCTGCGCCGGATCATCGTCGGCTGCAATGTTTTGCACAATTGGCGGCGGTTCTTTCAGCGAAAAGCTGACTTTATATTTTGCGAAAAGACGATTTTTCAAGGCGTTTTGCAGTTGAAACCGTTCTTCGTCGGAAAACTCGCGCATTTTGTCGGTCGTTTCACGCGCCATCAAATCGCTCACAGCGATGTTCAAAGATTTCGCTTCCGCCGCGAGCAAATCCGAATAAACCGCATTTTCCAAATCGGCTTTTACGCGGTCGTAAATGTCGGCGCGAAACTCATAAAGTTCGAGTTTGTTTTTCGCTTCAAATTGCTGAACGGTGATTGTTCGATTGCCCGCTATTGTCGCCAATATTTCCGCCGGTTTCAAATTCGGCGAATTAACGTCTTTGCCGATTACGGTTTTGAATTTTAACTGTAATGATTCGGCGAAATTCTGCAACGCTTTTTGTTCGGGTTCGCGCCGCAGAAATGCGACGATTTGCGGACGAACTTCCGCCAATATCCGGTCGCCGATTGCCGATTTATTTGCATCATAAACGGCTTGAATTTGCGCGTCGGTCGGCGCGGCGACTTTCGCCTTCACATCGCCGAGCATTTTTTCGACTGTTTGATTTTTAACCTTCGCTTCCATTTCAAAAAGCGCGTCGCTAATCATCTGCGCGAGTAATTGTTTTCGCGCCGTCGCAACCGCCGCCGGCAAATCCGCATAAAGTTTCTGCGCTTCGGGCGAAAGATTTTTGACGGTAAAGGTTTGTCCATTTGCCAGAGCCAAAACTTCGTCCGTCTGCTGCGCGAAAATCGAAAAAGCGAAGATGATTAAACAAAAAAATGCTGCGATATATTTCATAATTTTACTGGGAGCGCGGACATCCTGTCCGCATTGAGCGCGAGAGCGCGAATAAACGCTTCGACTTCATTCAGCAATTGAACAATCGAACCTTTTTCATCGCTGACGCGATATTGCGGACAGGATGTCCGCGCTCCGGCTAAAAACCTATTTTGAAAAGTTTATCAGATTTTTCGGAACTCTGACGGCTTCCGCCGCATTCGGCGAACCGAAGATTTGCGGGTGAAAAATCTTTGCCAAAATCTCCGTTCCGTCAACGATTCGCGGCGCAGGACGCGAAAAATACGCGCTCGCGTCTAAAGCCCAAATTTCATCGTTTTGAAACGCCGGAATTTCCGCAAAATATTCGGGAAAATTCGTGTTCGGCAACTGCCGCAAAATATCTTCCGTGTAATAACCGCACGGAACAAGCACGATGATTTCAGGATTTGATTCATAAATTTCGCGGTAAGTTGTCGCCCGCGACTTTTCGCCCGCTTCGCCCAAAAGACAATTTCCGCCCGCAATGCGCGTCTGCTCCGGTGTCCAATGTCCGGGCGCGAACGGCGGCTCAAGCCATTCGAGCATAAAAACGCGCGGACGTTTTCGGGCGTTTGCGGTTTTTGCTTGAACTTCATCCAGCCGATTTTGCAGTTCGGCGACAACTTGCGCGGCTTTCTCGCTCGTGTTCGTCAATTCGCCGACGGTTTTGATGTTGTCGAAAACGTCAGCAATTGTATTCGGTTCGAGCGAAACGATTTGCGCGTCGGCAGCATAAATTTTCGCCGCTTTCAGAACGGTTTTATACGAAACGGCGCAGACTTCGCAAAGTTCCTGCGTGATAATCAAATCGGGTTTTAATTCTTCGAGCAGTTTCGTATCCAAATCATAAATCGAACCGTGTCCGTCTAATTGCGAGCGAACGGCGTGGTCAATTTCCGCGCTCGACATAGTTTCGTGCGAGATTCGGCTCGCCGTCAAATGCGGTTTTCCGGTGATTGACGCGGGAAAATCGCATTCGTGCGTGATGCCGACGAGATTTTTCTCCAAGCCGAGAGCGCAGACGATTTCGGTCGCCGAAGGCAGAAGCGAAGCTATTTTCATAAAAGTTAAATTTGCTTTGTCTTCAAAAGGTCGCGGATTTCCGCCAGCAAAACTTCTTCGCCGGTCGGCGGTGTCGCCGCCGCGAATTTGTTGAATAAACTAAGCGCGTAACGCGCCAGAAAAAACATCACCACCGCGACAATCAAAAACGTAATGACATCGTTGATAAATTGTCCATACATAATCATCGGCTGTTTCGCCGCGATTGCCGCCGCCAGTTGTTCGGGTGTGCCGACCGGCATCTCGCCTAAATTGATAACTTTATCCTTGAAATCAATGCCGCCGGTCAAAAAACCGATGACAGGCATAATTATTCCGTCGGTAAATGTTTTGACAATCGCCCCGAAAGCCGCGCCCATAATGACGGCAATCGCCAGATCGAGAATATTTCCGCGGGCAATAAACGCTTTAAAGTCATTAAGCATAAATTTTTCTTCTTAATTTAATGTTCTGTTTCTAATTTTTAGATTTTAGGTTTTGGTTCTTTGGCTTTTGATTTCTCATTCATAAACCAAACCGGCTTTGCTGCATAAATTCGTTTGTAATTCCCTTTTGACTATGTGCGGAACGTATTCGTCAATGATGATTTTCAGGCGGCTATTTTGATTTCATCTAAAGCCCGTTTGAAATACTCCAAAATCTGCACGGCTTGCTCGCGTTTGACGGTCGGAAAGTTTTCTAAAAATTCGTCAAGCGAAAGACCGACTTTCAAGTTGTCAAGCAAAGCCGAAACAGGAACGCGCGTTCCCGTAAAAACCGGCGTTCCGCTTAAAATTTCTTTATCAACATTTATCGGCGGCACAATAGAAAAGATTTTCTTTCGATTAACGAAAATCGGTTTTTCCCAAGCATCGTCGTCGGCTTGCGCGACAACCAAATCATCAATTTCTTTTTCGGAAAGTTTTTTATTCATAAGAGCGTGTCTGAAAAGTTGTAACGCCGCCATCTTGGCGGCTGTCGCGCTGCCATCTTGGCGGCGTGTATAACCGAAACTTGAATTAATACCAACAGTTTCTGACGGCAGGATGCCATCAGGAC
>JALYQJ010000127.1 GCA_030855875.1 Acidobacteriota bacterium | reverse complement strand
TCTTTTTACCTTCGGGCAGGCGATGGTTGAACTTACAGGCTTCGTTGCTTCGTGTGCCGCGTCCAATCATCTGCTCAAGTTTAATGCGCGAGCGAACCGGCTTCATAAAAACCAAATTGACGATTTCGGGAACATCAATGCCGGTGTCGAGCATATCAACTGAAATAGCAATGCGCGGCATATCGCGTTTTTTGAATTGATTAATCAACCCTTCACCCCAAGCACCGTCGCGCACTCGCTCAGTGTCGGAAGTAATGACGCGCACTAAATCCTTAAACTGCGGAAACATTTCTTCAAAAACAATCATCAATCTTTCGGCGTGCGCCTGCGTCATCGCAAAAATAATCGTTTTGCCGGGCAGTTGTCCCGATTGGTCTTTCAGGCAGATTTCCCAAATCTCTTCCCATTGTTTGCGAAGCGTGTCTTTATCGCTGACTTTTTTTTCAATTTCTGTTCCCGCAAAATAAATCGTGTCGGGGTCAAGTCCTTGTTCAATCAAGGCATTTTGCGATTCTTCACTCAGTTCGTTGCCGATGATTCCTTCACGCTGAAAATTCGTCTGAGCTTTGTAAAGGCTGTAATCAACTAAAACATTTTCGTCAATCGCTTGTTTATAAGGATAGCAAAATGTCGGGATAATGTCGGGGCAATCGAAAAGCAAAAACGTATCGCGGTCAACAAAATCAGCGGGCGTTGCGGTCAAACCAATCATTCGAGCGTCAAAATATTGAATCACTTCGCCGAGTTTATTAAAGATTGAACGGTGCGCTTCATCGAAAATTATCAAATCGAAAAACGCCGGACTAAATTCTTCAAAGCAACGTCCGATGGTGTGAAGTGTTGCAACATAAAGCCGTTTGGTTTTGTCTATGCTGTGCGTGAAAATGCGGTCGTTCGGCTCGTCCGGCAAATGCTGCCTGATTCCGTCGTTTAATGCTTGGTCAACTAAAGCGTCGCGGTCGGCAAGAAACAAAACTTTGCTGGCTTGATTAGTTTTTAAGAAAAGGTCAATCAATCCCATCGAAGTTCGAGTTTTTCCTGTTCCCGTTGCCATTACAAGCAAAGCACGACGCTTTTTATCAACATCGAAGGCAGTAGAAACACGACGAATTGCTTCCTGCTGATAAAGCCTTCCTGAAATATCGGCGTTGATGGAAGCATCAGCAAGGGGTGTTTTATTCTGCTTGATAAATAAAAGACGCTCTAAATCTTCTCTCGAAAAGAATCCGGCAACTTCGCGCGGCGTTTCTTCTTCGGTATTCCAAAACCAAATCTCAATTCCGTTAGCCAGAAAAACAAACGGTCTGAAACTTTGATTTTGTTCAATTTTTTCAGCGTAAATTACAGCCTGCTGGCGGGCGGTATGCGGGCTTCGGCTTTGCTTCTTTGCTTCAACAACAGCAATTATTTCACCGTTTGGCAGATAAAGACTATAATCAGTTATTCCGTCTGTCCAATCTTCATCATCTCCACTTGCCGGAACTTCAAATCTAACTTCGTTTCGGTCAAGCAAATTCCAGCTTGCTTTTGTTATTTGACCATCAATCAAATGTTTTCTAGTTTGATTTTCGTTGAGAGGCATATTTTTGTTTGATATGTTAAAAAGGCAAAACAATTGTATGGAATCTTTCTTTCTCGTTCAAGGTAAAAAGTTTTGATACCTTAGTTTTAATTGTGCTACGTTGTTTTAGAGGTGATTCAGTAACAATGAAATTAGGTGGAGAATATGAATTAAAAAACGCCGAGATCAAAACTTCCAAAATAGAGGCTCGGAAACTTTTCTTAGAATTAATCTGCAAGTTCAAATCAGATGTTGTTATTGATTTAATGCGGTTATTTAACTCAGATTCCATTCCTGTCGAGTTTAGTAATCAAATTGAATCAAATGAAATATGTATGAAAATATTTCTTCTTCACACTCAATATCATTCTTGTTACTCAATTGACCTAAGTAAATTTGGTTTCAAGACTGATGTTCGCAATACGCCATTTCTAGCCTATTTCGATTTCGTGCTCAAAAACCAATTGGAGCTTGATGACTTGGTGAAAAAAGGTGAAATCCATTGGAAAGGAATTACTAATACCCCTGATAAGAGATTAATTGAAAATTGGGCGTTAGAGCAGCTTATACCAAATTGGAATACATTGAAATTGAGAAACGACTCCGCGTGGCTTTGCAAAACTTTAACCGAATGGAGCGAAAAATGGAATTTAACCGCTGATTGGTGTCTGGATTTTGCGCTCGAATGTTTGCGAGTCTGTAAGGTTGAATTGATCGGTGAATTCCAGTTACCAGAAAATTACCTAAGTGTAAATGCCTTTGGGCTTTTGAGAAATTACCATAATTTTTGGAAGGGATGTTTTGCTTGGAAAAAGGCATTATG
>JALYQJ010000333.1 GCA_030855875.1 Acidobacteriota bacterium | reverse complement strand
TCAATTTTAGCGGTCGCTTCGCTTTTTACGCCCTGAACTTTTTCGGCAACCATCAGCAGAGTGTTGAGGGCGCGTTCCCAATCTTCGATCTTCGGGACGATGTTTCCGACCGCTTCAAAACCGAGTTCGCGGCGCAAATTTTCGGCTGTTTCCTGCGCCTGAATGTTTGATTTATCTTTTAACGCCAATAAATTAACGGTTTCAAATTCGACCCAGCGATTTCCCAAAAGCCGGTTTGTTTTTTCAAAAGTCGTCGCGTAATTCGGCGTTTTGAAAAAAGGCACGATTGCCGCCGTGATAATGCGAAGAAATCTTCCGGCGAAATCGTCCGAATTGATTTGCGAATAAGCTGTTCCGGCTAAATTGTCGTTATGTTTGATGAAATAGGCGACCGCGCTGATCGCCCGGTGCGCGGCGTATCCGGGGTAATTTTTTAAAGAAAACTGGCTGAAATCTTCGGCGAATCCGTGAAATTTGATCTCATCGGTTTTATAAAGTGCCAAGCCGTAAAAAAACATCTGCCAATTGGCGGGAAAACCTTTTTTCTTCGAGAAGATTTTTCGCCAGAGTTTAATGCCTTCTTCGTAAAGCCGGACGGATTTTGCGTAATCCTTTTTTAAAAACGCGATGGTCGCGGCTGAAATTATTTCGCCCAGATTTGCAGGTTCGCCGATCAGTTTTCCGGCTTCGGCAATTTCGCCTCGCAGCATCAGTTCTTCGACTTTGTAACCTTTTATGACCGGAAAATCATCGAGTTTATTTTCATTGACGAAATTCCAGAGTTCGTCAGTCGGTTCGGATTTTTCATAAGATTTTTCAAACAGCGAAGGTAAAATTTCCGCCTGAAATTTCTTATTAAATTCGCCGAGAAACTCTTTTTGAAACGGCTCCGAAAAAATTTGCACGATAATTTCGCCGGCTCTATCAAAGATTTCGCTTTCGGCGATTTGCCCAAAAAGCTGCGCGGTTTCATCAAATTTCTTTTGATAAATACTCAAGCGATAATCACGCAGAAGCCGGAATTTGCGGCGTTCTCCGCTATAAGACCAACGCGAAAATTCTTCCGCCGGAAAATTCGTCTGAATTCTTGCGACCGTCTCGCCAAACCAGCTTTCCCGAAAAGCCTCGCGCGTAAAAAATTCTTTAAGTTCGGCATCGGCAATCTGAAAACCACTTCCCCAATACTCTTTCGTATTTTGCAGAATTCCCTTGTGAACCAGCGAATTTCGTAAAAGCGAAACATATTGAACCGAATACGCCTTGCCTTCGGGATTCTTTAACTCAAGCACTTTTAACAATCTCTGAAATTCCTGCGCGGTTATCTGCTCCCAAAATATCGAAAGATTCTGCAAAATCCTTCGTTCATTAGGCGAAATTTTGCTTAGTTTTTCTTCAAAATTTTTCATAGACAATACTTTCTATTTTATCACCGCGAGTGACACGAAGATTTCACAAAGTTTTTTTTGCGTATGCTTTTAATTTTTTCCTTCGTGTTTCCTTCGTATAATTTCGCAGGTAAATTATTGAACCTCTACGCAAGTTTCGTGCTTCAATAATCGTTTGTCGCCTTTATTTTATGCGTGTTTATCATTTTAAGTCAGAGGTTTGCACTCGTAAATGCTCAAGAAGTTTTTTCAGGAACAACACTGGCGTGCCGGGCGGTCAAAAGCCATTTTCCATTTCGCTTCATCCAAATATTTGTGTAGCGGCGGCGCACGGTTTGTCCGGCTTGCGGAGAATTTTCGTTCGGGACGAGTGTTTCGCGTCCCATGACGATAACCGTTTTTCCGTAAATCAAAAGCGACTCTATTTCCCGCACGAACGAAGCGTAATTGATAACACCGGAACGGATTAGATTTTTGACGGCTTCACTTCCTTTGGTTATCTCGCCGCGCGGATTATTGACAGTAAAATCCTTCGCGCAAAGCTTGTCTAATGCTTGAAAATCCTTTCGCAGAATGGCTTCAGCTTCGGCAAGGTCGAGTTTTCTGATTTCTTGTTCAAGCGTATCTTTCGGTTTTTTAGAGTCCTGCGCCAAAACAAACGTCGGACACAGAATCAAAAATGCTGCGAGATAAAAGCCCAATGTTTTTTTCATATTATTTTCTCTCTAAATATTAATACAAGTTCCGCGTTTCAAAAATTGCCCGTCGCCCACCTTTCCTTTGTGTTTTCCGTTTTTAATGACGACGCTCCCGTTTTATTTATTGGGTTGCTTCAACACTCGTC
>JALYQJ010000304.1 GCA_030855875.1 Acidobacteriota bacterium | reverse complement strand
TGATAAGCGATATTGACATCGCCGTTTTCGACATAATGAGTTTCCGGCTGGTGCGCGGAAATCAATCGCGGCGAATGGTCAATCGTCAACTTTTTGTTGTCTGCCGAGTGATTTGAAATTAAATTAGAGACAAAATTCGTTTTCGCATTTTCGCTTTCATCGTCAATCAAAATACGCGCCCGAATTTTCTCGTGAATAACCAGCGGCGAAGGGTTTCGTTCATCTTCGAGCAGACGAACCGGCACGGCGAAACGATACCCGCGTTTCGGAACGGTTTCGATAACGCCCTTGCCGAGCGATTTTCGCAAAATCGAGATATTTTGCGCCAGATTATTCTCCTCGACAAACGCGCCGTGCCAGATTTCTGCGAGCATTTCTTCTTTGCTCAAAATATGACCCTGATTTTCAATCAGCATCAAAAGCGTGTCGAAAACTTTGGGCGTGAGCGAGACGACGTTGTTTCCGTCGAGCAGGAAACATTCAACTGCGTCAACGCGAAAGCGTGCGAACTCATAAATTTTTCGCTGAGGAACAATCTTCATAATTATTTCAGAAAAATTTCAGAACACTCTAAAGTATTCTCGCGGCGAATTCGGGTTTAATTAAATCACGGCTCAACAATCAAAATTCAAATTTTCGTGTGAATGTAAAGAATTTTAGCGCAGCCGGAGTGAAAAGAAAAATTAATATGAAGAAAGAAATTATCGTTGAGTTTGAACGAATCCGCGTCATTTACAACCGCCGCCAAAACCGCCCCGTCCGCTGCGATTTTTGCCAATCGGAAGTTGAGCTTTTGACTCTCACGGAAGCGGGCGAAATCGCCGGAAAAGACGAGCAAACAGTTTACGAATTCGTCAATCGAGGCAAACTGCACATCAATCGAAGTTCCGACAACGAAACGCTCATTTGTCTAAATTCACTACTGAACACAGGATTGATTTAAAATACAAGAAAAGAAAAATTAACACGGATTAAAAGGATAGACAGTGCTAAGAGATATTTTTAGCTCTCTTTTATTCCTGAAAATCCCTTAAATCCCTGTTAATTTTTCTTCGGCTTTTTGTATTTGTCTAAATTTTATTTCGGTTCGCCCTGCAAAATGAAGGTCGCCCAGAAATACGGATTGCTCCATTCTTTGCTTTTTATCATCGAAATCTGCGCCTGCCGCAAAGCCGAAGCCGGAGCGAGTTTTTTGCCGAGCATTTCGCGGTAAAAACTCGCCATCAATTCCGCCGTCGCTTTGTCGTTTACGTCCCACAAACTAACCGTTACGCGCTTTGCACCGGCATACATAAATCCGCGCGTCAAACCGACCAAGCCTTCGCCTTTGATTTCCTTGCCGAGTCCTGTCCGGCAGCCGCTTAAAACGACCATTTCCGCCGGAAGTTTCAGATTGTAAATATCGCCGACGCGCAAAAATCCGTCCAGGTCTTTGCCGGTTTCGTCAATCGTCGAAAAAACGATGCCGGAAAGTTCGGGATTTTCGTTGTTGATAAAACCGTGCGTGGCAAAATGAACGTAGCGGAAATTCGACAAATCAGCCGACATCGCCGATTTGCGCTTTGCCGCGAAATCAAGCAGTTTTTCTTTCTGATTTTCAGCGACGTTTGCGCCGATTAAATCGGCTTCGCGGCGCGTAAACGGCAGACGCGGCAAGTCCAAACCGCCACCTCGTTTCAGCGAAAACTCAGCACTTCGGATGCGTTTTTTTGAAACGGCGACGTATTCGGTTTGCGGTTTGTTTTTTCCCGCCGCCATAAATCTTTCGTCTTCCTTATCAAAAATCGGGTCGGCTAAAACAGCCAGAGTTTTCGCCGGTAATTTACGATTACGCATTTCATTTCGCAAAACCGCTAAAACCGAAGCCGACGGCAAATTGACGATTTCGTTGGTTTCTATCAGAAATCTCGTTCCAGATTCCAGATTCCAGACTCCAGATCAAAGTCAGTTTTCAGATTTCCGAATGATTTGAAATTTGGAATTTGAAATCTGGAATCTGAAACCGCTTCAATCCTAGCCGAATCCGCAAAATCCACCATGTAATTTTCGGAATTCACAAAATTACACGCCGCCGGTTTTCAAACTGCGCGAAACTCATCGTGTTCGATAAAAAACCAATTGCCGAACAACACGGTTCGGCAAAACTTTGAGAGAAGGAACCACGATGCGAAGAACTTTTATCTTTTTGAATTTAATCGGATTGCTGATAACGATAAATCAAATTTCCGCCGATGCCAAAACCAATTTCCAAGTTCCGGTCGAAGTCGTCGAAGTTAAGGATTTAGGACTTTCCGACCGCGACGAATCGAAATCGCTGATCGAGGTGCGCTGGCGCGTCGGTCAAATTCAAAAGGAAAAAATCGCCGCGTTCGATCTGATTCTTCTCGTCACATATGCCGACGGAACAATCGTCACCGAAAAACGAAAATACGAAAAAACCGTTCTTTCGGCGCGAATCGAAGTGCCTTCGGTCAAAACATTCGGCGGCAGAAATCCGGCGTTTATCAAAAAAACCGAAGCGCGTGTTTCTGCGGCAATTTCTAAAAACTAAACAAATAAAAATCCAAAAACAAAAAATCAAGGAGCATACAACAATGAAAAAATTAGCAATGACATCAATCATCGGACTGGCAATCGCCATCGCTTTCGGCTTTGGATTCGTTCCCAATATGGAACAGACGGCATATTGCGCCGACTGCGAAACGACCAATTTGCCCGAAATCAGAAAAGCCTTCGACGCATTCGACGCGGAATGCAAAAAACAGCTTGCCGCTAGTGAAGCACCGAAAGCCGGCGAAGCACCGAAAACTGCTGAAGAAAAGAAGAAAGGCTGTTTCGTATCCAATGTCTACAACAAACTTCTGCCGATTATGAAGGCTTTGTCGAAGGACAACCGCTTCGGACCGGGCGACCGAATTCTGCTCGTCGGCGAAACGCAGAACGGCAATCTGCTCGCCGGAGCAAATCGCGGCTTTCAAACGGTCGCGCCGCTCGATAAAGATTCGATGACCATTGATCTCAACAAACTCGACGGCGGCAACGGAGCGATTGTCAGAATCTGCACGGTTGACGAAAACGGCGTTCAAACGCGCGTCGGCACGATAAATTTCCCGGAAAAGAACGAAACCGGCAAGCAGTCGGTCGTCGTGTCGGGAACGAAAGGCAAAATCGTCCGCATTGACATCACCAGTTTCGGCAGCGTCGCCAAGAAATTCAAATACACGCTGACGAGTAAGTAATAAATATTTGGAACAGCGGTTTGAAATCATTCCAAATCGCTTTTCCGAAACGGGCGCGGACGAAAACCGGCAACGCAGAAATCCGCGCCGCACTTTTTCAAAATTTAAAATTTAGGAGCAAAACAATGAATACAAAACTTAATTATCGCCCGCTTTTAACCGCCTTTTTTTCAGCCGCTTTCGTTTTCATCGTCGGACTTTCGGCGGTTCAAAATGCGGACGCGCAGCGCAAATTCGATCCAAAAGCCGCCGGGACGGAAACCGAACTGAGAAACGTCGCCAATTTTACGGAAGAACTCGTGAACTTTCTCAAACTAACCGATCTGGCTGATCAAAACAGCGCGGTTTCCGAAGACGACCACAAAAAACTGCGCGATACGGGAAAACGGGTCAAAGACGGAACGAGCAATGCGCGAACCAATTTGCAGGGTTTTATTTCTAAACTGAAAGCCGCCAACCGATGGAATGACGAGTTCGATGCCGAGTTTCTCGATGCAATTGTCAGTCCGCGCATCAAGGCTTTTATCAAAAGAGCAGGCGGCGCGAGAAAGGCTCTGACCGAAGCCGAAGCCGCGTTAAATGCGGTCGGTCAGCAGGTTGACGCGGCGATCAGCGACGCGAAAAAACCGCGTGCGGAAAACATCGTAACTGACGTTTTCTTTACAAACGCTTCGTTTTCGATTGGCGCGAACGCTTCGGTTTCCGCCCGCAAATTCCGCGTCGGCTGCTTTCTGCTCGGAGTCGGAATCGCGGCGGCGGAAATCGCACGGGCAAAACTGACCGCCGGAAATCTCGACAATGTTTTCGACAGCAAATGCGGCGGTGCTGCGCCGACAACTTAAACGGCATTAGAAAAATGGGAGCGCAGGCATCCTGCCTGCATTGAGCGCAAAGCGCGAAAAAAAGTTTCAGATTTATTCAATAACCGGGAATGCGAAGACTTTTAGCGTTCTGTCGAACGCTGTGCAGGCAGGATGCCTGCGCTCCCAGCCGATTCAAACTCTGATTTAAGGTGAAAGCTATGAAAAACGCCCGAAAAATTAAAAGTTTTATGGTGCTTTTGTTACTGATGATTTCATTCGTTCCGCAAAAAAAATCGTTCGCGCAAATTCCGGGAAATGATTTGACGGCGGCGGCGGCTAATTTCAAAGCCGAAGAATTTATCAGCCCCGAAACCGCAATCGAAATCACCTTCAGCCGCGCTTTAAGAACGAGCGAAAAAATTGGTCTGACGATTGAGCAGACGAACGTTTCAAATCTTTTCAGCCAAATAGAAAACCGTTTCGTCTACGACGCGAAACTGCTGCCGCTGCCAATCGGAAATTCAACTTTGACAATATTTTTAATCGAGCCGAACGGAAATTGGAAAGAAATCGTCCGGCTGCCGTTATCCGTGGGAAGTCCAGATTCCAGATTCCAGATTGCAAATTCCAAATTCCAGATTCCAAACTCTGACGTTCAAGCAGAAAATACCAAAACTGCCAAGCCGGAACCATCTGCGGCAACAGGCGGTTTACCGGCAATCGAGAAGAAACCGGAAGAACAAAAAACGGCGGACAACGGACAAACCACCGAAGACCAAAAATCGAAAACCGAAGCCCAACAAGCGGAAACTGCAAAGAATCGTTTCTTCAAGTTTCTTCCGACTTTTACAATCGGGATGAAATCACAGCCGTTTCAGTCTAATTTTCCCGTTGATACGCGCCCGGCGGAACGCGCCGAATTTAACGATTTTACGTTGACGGGTTCGATCAAAAACGAAATGAAAATCGGCAGTCTTTCGAGCGACGCGAGCTTTGATTTCGCCGGTTCATCGTTCAAACCGGAAACTTTGCAGTTTGGCGCACTCGGCAGAGAAGCACCGGACGTTGATCTTTCGAGTTATTTGATGAATTTTCAAATCGGCAGAGCGAAATTTTCGCTCGGACATACATCTTTCGGCAATAATCGTCATCTGGTCAGCAGTTTTTCGAGTCGCGGTTTGTCAGTCAATATTCCGATAAACAAATATTTCGACATAACCGGCGGCGTTTTGAACGGCACGAGCGTTCTCGGTTTTAATAATTTTTTCGGCGTATCGAAAGTCCGTCATCAGGTTCAGGGCGGAACTTTCGGAATCGAATTTTTCCCGAAAAGACCGAACGCGGTGCGGCTGGAAATTTCCGGTTTTAACGGCTATTTGCAGCCGCTCAACAATGTTTCGGAAGGACGAATCGTTGATGCCGAACAAAGTCGCGGTTTCGGTCTGCGCTTTTTGACGAGCGATAAATCGGAGCGTTTCAGGCTCGAAGTCGGCTACGCATTGAGCCGTTTTTTCAATCCGCAAGACACGACGCTCGACCCGGACGGAAACGCCGTCGCCTTGCCAGCCGTGATGCGTTCGGCGCATTACGCCGAAGCCGGTTATCAAATTTTGAAAGATGTAAAAATCACCGAAAAGAAAAATCTTAATTTGAATTTCGCGTTCAAATACGAGTTTGTCGAACCGCTTTACCGCAGTTTGGGCGCGTCGGCTTCGGCGGATAAATTTACTCACGATTACGCGGTTGACGGCTCAATCGGCGAAATCACGTTTCAAGCCGGACACATTCGCTCGAACGATAATCTGCGAAATGTGCCTTGGATTTTAAAACTGCTGACACGCGCCGACCGCTTTTCCGTCGCGCTGCCCGTCGCGGCTTTGTTCGGCATAACGGAAAATCCGTCGCCATTTTTGCCGCGCATCGGTTACAGCGTTGACCGAACGCATAATTTCGGCGCGGGAATTCCCGTCGGCGGCGGTTTTGAAATTGACGCGGCGACGATTCCCGATCTTTTAAATACTAGTCAGACGTTCAGTTCGGCGTGGCAATTCAAAAAAATCAGCGTCGAATATACATACAATCGCTCGTTCGCCGACAACCGCCAGACCGGAAATGAAAAAAACGATCAGCTCGGCTGGATTCACGGATTTACGGTCGGTGTCAATCCGCTCGAAATTCTGAGTTTTAACGTCGGTTTCAACTTTGAAAGCCAGCGCAATTACGAACTCGATCAAATCAATCGGACCAAAACTTTGAATCTCGGCGCAACGTGGCAGATGTTCAAAGGCGCAAGTTTTACCGGCAATCTTTCGCAGGTTTTGGCAGGCGACGCGGCGCGGACGGTTTTTAATCGCAACATCAATTACAGCGGACAATTCGCCTACAATTTCAGCGTCGAAAAAAGCAATTTCCGAAAATTCGGAATGCAGGCTTTCGCGCGGTTTGCCGACGCGCTCACTCGAAACCGCGATTTCGTCAGCATATCGAATAATCTGACGCGAACGAAAATTATGACGGCGGGAATGACGTTTAATTTTTTCTAGAAAAATTAGACGCGGATGAACGCGGATTCGGCGGATAATCGCAGATTCTTTTACAAAAATTCAATCCGTGAAAATCCGTCAAATCCGCGTTTATCCGTGTTCTATTTCTTTACTGATTTGGTGATTTAATATGAAAAAACTTATTTTTATCGCAATTTTTATCTTGTCGTTTTCGCTCGCGGCTTTCGCTCAGGTGACGGTTTCGCCCGACAATATCACGGCGTATTCGCAGGGCGCAACGAGCGCGTATCTGACATTTAACAACGTCGTCAATTTAACGCCCGCCGAAGCCGTCTGGTGCGGCGAAATCGTTTCCGCCGCGCCCGACATCGGTTTTCGGTGCGATCCGGCGACGATTTTCGGCGTATTGCCGGCGCGTTACGACCAATCGAAATTAAACGGTGCGCGTTACACCGATATTTTGTCAATCACGCCGACGGTCGCCCGCCGCGCTTACACCGACGCGGTTAACGGTAACGATTCGCGCTTTTTTTACGTCAAACATTTTGTCGGAACAAACGGCAATCCCGACCAATTCGTTCCCGTTACGATTCGTCTGAGCGGCAACGGCGCGGGCGTTCCGTTTTCACTGACCGGCGTCAAACTCCAATGGCAAAACGGCGAAAAAGTCGTGCCGTTTATCAAATCCGACGAAAAACTGCCGAAGATTTCGGCGGAAATCCGCTACACCGGAACCGGACGTTTAAAAGGTCGCTGGGAAATCGTCAGACCGGGCGAAGAACTGCCCGAAAGCCGCGATTTATTGAGCGAAGCCGCGCTTCCAATCGAAGAACGCGGAACGCAAAGGCGTTATACTTTACTTAATCGCTTTAACGTCAATCTGCCGCCGGGCGGAAAATACGTTTTGCCCGGACAGGAAACCTGGCGGATTGATAAATCGGTCGAAGGCTTATATCTGCTTTTTCGCGTCGAAGCATCGGACGCGCCGAATTCGGCTTCAAACATCGGCGGCAACACGATCCCGACGGGCGCGGTCGCCGGTTTTGCGATGCCGACGCTGCGCTATTACGTCGGCAATTCGAGCAATACGAACATCCGGCAAATCACGAAAACGAATTTTGATTCAGGTGAAATCGAAATTCAGCTTTTGCCCGTGATTCTGCGCTGGAAGGCAGTTGAAAACACACGAATTTATCGACTTGAAATCTCTGATGAAACGGACAAAACCGTATTTTCCGCCGTCGTTTTATCGTCAGCCAAACAATATCAACTGCCGTCATTTATTCACCAGTTTGTCGCGTCGAAACAATTAAAATGGCGCGTCACCGCGCTCGACGAAGCGGGAAAAACGCTCGATGAATCGAAGTTTTTTGAAGTGAAATAAGACGAAGATTTTTTAAAGCAAAGACGTTGCCTGAAAATGTAACGCCGACTTCCAGTCGGCTGTCCGGCGAGCATCCTGCCCGCCGTTTTGTCCAAAAATGCGGCGCGAATTGGCGGCAGGATGCCGCCACGACAGCCAACTGGAAGTCGGCGTTACATTTTTAAATCTTTATGTGCCTTTGCGTTAAAAATCGTCCGACGAATCGTAATCCCGCGCCGCGATTTCGCGCATTTTATTGCTCACTAAATCGTAAGAAAAACCTTGCCGGAGCAGAAAATCGTAAAACTTTTTCGAGTCTTCGCGCGTTTCGGGTTTGCCTTTGAGCCGCAGACGTTTTTCGATGGCGCGTTCGATGATTTCTTCTTCGGGCGTTTCCGCAAACGCCGTTTCGAGCGTGGCATCAACGGTTTCCTTATCCAGCTTTTTTAATGCCAGCTTTTGCTTTAAAACGCGCTTGCCGATTGGCTTTTGCCGCAGACGCGAGGCGGCGAACTCTTTAGCAAACTGTTCGTCATTTAAATAATTATATTCCTTGAGTTTCGCCAGAACCGCTTCGACGATTTCGGCGTTCGTCCAATCTTTTTCGAGTAATCGCTGCCGAAGCTCGTTTTCCGAGCGCGGTTTGTAAGTGAGCAGATTGACGGCGCGGTCAAAAGTTTTCCGACGCGCTTTTTCCGGGTCTTTTATTTCGCGCGGAGTTTCTTCCGAATCTTCCGTCGGTTTTGTGCGCCAATTTCGTTTTTTGAACATTCTTGATTTTCACCCGAAAAGCACAAGAAACGCAAAGAATAAGCGCGTGGTTTGAGCCGAAAGTGAAACTCTTCATAAATTTAAATCCAAGGAAACAACCGAGCCAAAATACGCTGGATTATTTCTTAAGATGAGCAAAACAAAAATATGAAAGATTTTACCTTTCATAATTCTCGTTAAAATCAAGCCGCTACTTTTTCCACGCGATTGTAAACCGTATCGCGCTCGACCGCTTCAAAACCGGCGTTTTCGATCATCGTGATTAATTCGGCTTTCGTCATTTTCTGTTCGCCGCCGTCTTCGACCGAATAGCTGTGGGAAAGTTCGCCGCCGTCGGTAATCGTGCCGTCAACGTCGTTCGCGCCGAAATGCAGCGCGGTTTGCGCCGTCGCTTTGCCGAGCATCACCCAATACGCTTTGATGTGGTCGAAGTTGTCAATCATCAAACGCGAAACGGCAATGGTTTTCAAATTATCAATCGCGTCCGGTCCCGGCAAACTCGATAAAGCCGTGCCGTTCGGATAAAACGCGAGCGGAATAAAACATTGAAAACCGCCGGTTTTGTCCTGCTGTTCGCGCAACTTTACAAAATGGTCAACGCGGTCTTCAATCGTTTCGATATGCCCGTAAAGCATCGTCGCGTTGGTTTTGAGTCCGGCGGCGTGAACTTTTCCCGCGAGTTCGAGCCAACGATTGCCATCGCATTTGTGGTCGCAAATTCTTGAGCGAGTCGGCTCGGCGAAAATCTCCGCGCCGCCGCCCGGACACGAATCCATTCC
>JALYQJ010000297.1 GCA_030855875.1 Acidobacteriota bacterium | reverse complement strand
GTAGGCGGACGTGCCGGTATCTTCAAATGTATGCGCGGTTTTCAGCACGCTGTCGCGGCTGTTGAAATTTATTGACGTGAAATTAACTTGCAGAGCGGGAATCGCTTTTTTACCGAGCGCGGCTTTGAAAAACTCGCGGTGCGCGATTTCGTTATCGCGGATGTCGGTTAAAATTTCGCGTTCCGCCGAATTCATACCCGAATAAGGCGTGGCGAGAACCTGCGTATAAAACGCCGATTCGAGTTGTTCGAGCGCGTAAGCATAATTCAAAACGCCGAAATCACCTTTGCCTAAATCAACCGCACCTTGTCTTATCGGCTCAATCGGCAAACCTAAAAACGCTGTTCTCGCCGACAGCGATTCGGTATTGAGTGCGCCCACAGCAAAAGCGGTCAGCGCGGCGGCACTTGACCACTTCAAAAAATTCCGCCGCGTGGAAAGACGGCTTTTATTTTCATTAAAATCAGCTTTTTCGTCGTCCGACTTAAAAACTTTATTCACAATTTTTTCCTCCCAATTGATTATTACTCTTCATTTCTAAAGAGTCCCCTGTTCGTCATTTGCAGGTGCTGACGAGCATTGTTCGTCAGCAATCTTCGCAAATAAAAAAATATTTTCACTAATAAAACCGGCAAACGCCCGTTCACCCGACTTTTGTATTGTTCACCCGACTTTTGTATTCAGGAAAATCCGGGCTGCCTATTGCCTGACATTATATTCGTGATATTCGTGAAAATTTACTTTTCGGATTCAAAAACTTTGTAAAGCAGCATAATTATTCAGTCTAGCGATTCGTTATAAAGACACATTTACCATTTATTTCGCGTTTTTCGGGCGAAAAAAAGCCGGATGATTTAATAAAAAACATCCGGCTTTTCCCATTCAAGAAGGAGGTCAAGATTTGTGGTGAAAAGTGTCCGACCATTCACCGATAAACCAAATCGCACATATTTTAATAAAAAATATCACGACTCAGAAAATGAATTCGCCGCAAAAATATTTTCGGATTCAACAGATTAATTTTTTTTATGAGGTGAATTCGTATATTTTTTCGGGCGTTACGCAGTAATCAAGTTTTACGTCAAATTCATTTATATCGGCGATAACATCAACCGGCTCAAAATAACTCAAACCGATTTTCAGACAATCCGGGCGGCAGTATTGCAGAAGTTTATCGTAGAAACCTTTGCCGTAACCGGCGCGAAAGCCTTTTGTATCGCAGCACAAAAGCGGCGTTAAAACCAGATCAATTTTATCAGTTTCGATCAAATCGTGTCCGGTCGGTTCGGCAATTTGCCAGACGTTTCGGGCGAGTTCGGTTTCGGGCGCGTATTTCAAATTCTCGATTTCGCCGAGTTGAAAATTGACGCGCGGCGCAAGCGTTTCGATTTTTGGGAATTCGCGCCAAATCCGACGGAAAATAAACGCCGTTTCAATCTCGTTAAATTTTTCAATCGGCAGGAAACAATGCAAAGATTCGATTGCGGACAAATCGAAATACCGAAAAAATCGTCCGGCAATCGCACGGCTTTTTTCGGTTCTTTCAGCAGGCGAAAGATTTCTTTGCCGGAGGTAATAAATTTTTCTTAATTCTGCTTTCTGCACTGGCTAAAATCGGTCTTTAGATTTCGCTTAAACTCATCATCGTATTTTCTAAATGTAACTCTAATTTTACAGAGAGTTTTGTGAATCGTTTAATTAAACCGCTAAAGTCGGAGTGAAAATAAGTTGAATGATTATTTGCAAAGTTTCACTCAAATTTTATTTTTCCTGCAATTTCATCTCGTAAAACGGTTTCTTGTTCGCCGGTCTGCATATTTTTGAGCGTCACTTTGTTTTCCGCGAGTTCCGTTTCGCCCAAAACGCAGACAAACGGAATATTTATGTTTGAAGCGTATTTGAACTGCTTGCCGAGTTTGTCGGCTTCCGGGTAAACGAGAACGCGCAAGCCGTTTTTTCTCAATTCATTGGCTAATTTTAAAGATTCGCTGATTGATTCTTCATTCCAGATTGTTATTAAAACGTCGGCGGAATTCGTTTCAATTTCGGGCGGAAACATTCCGCGCTCTTCCATAATGAGAAGAATCCGCTCAAGACCCAGCGAGAAACCGGAAGCGGGAATCTCCTCTTTGCCAAACATTCCAATCAAACCGTCGTAGCGTCCGCCGCTGGCAATGCTTCCCGACAAATCAGGCACGTTCACCTCAAAAATTGCTCCCGTGTAATAACTTAAACCGCGTGCCAGCGAAGCATCTATTTTTAGACTCTCCAAATTTGCTGATTCAAGAATCTGCGAAATCTGTTTGATACCGCGCTGACCTGCTTCATTTTCCCCGACAAATTCCGAAAGAGCCGACAAAATTTTTGAATTGTCCGAATTTTTCAAAACACCGAATAAATTTAATAATTTACTTGCAGAATCTTTGGCTATACCGCGATTTTCAAATTCTCTTAAAACGCCTTCATCGCCAATTTTGTCGAGTTTATCCAAAGCGACCAGCGCGTCAGTCCGCTTTTCTTCTTCGATTTTAACGGCTTCAAGCATCGCATAAAGAATTGCCCGATGATTTACGCGAATAACAAAATCATCAAATCCTAATCTCTGCAAAACCTCGCTGCCAGCCGCACAGAGTTCCGCTTCGACAATCATCGAACTTGAACCGATAGCGTCAACGTCACATTGGTAAAATTCACGAAAACGCCCGCGAGCCGGTCGGTCGGCTCTCCAAACCGGCTGAATCTGGTAGCGTTTGAAAAACTTCGGCAGATCGTTTTTGTAATTGGCGACGACGCGGGCGAGCGGGACGGTTAAATCGTAGCGCAGAGCCAGATCGGCTAATTCTTTATCGTTCACGTCGAGCTTTTCGCCGCGTTTTAAGATTTTGAATATTAATTGGCTGCCTTCTTCGCCGTATTTGCCGGTCAAAGTTTCGAGGTTTTCGACCGCCGGAGTTTCGAGCGGCTCAAAACCGTAGCTTTCGTAAACTTCCTTGATAATGCCGATGACGTAATTGCGTTTGCGAACTTCGATAGGCAGAAAATCGCGCATTCCGCGGGCGGGTTGTGTTTTGCTCATAATCTTTTTAATGGTAAATGGTAAATGGTAAATGGTGAATGGTAAATGAAAGAAATCTTTTTGATTTACCGTTAAAGTCATCGCGCTGTTTTATAAATTCGGCTTAAAGTAACGTAATTGCGCCAGAATTTTTCCAAATCCAAAACTTCTTCGTCCGACAATTCGCGTTTGACTTTTCCCGGACTTCCTAAAACGAGCGAGTGCGGCGGAATCTGCGTGTTCGGCGTGACCAAACTTCCCGCGCCGACAAGCGAATTCGCGCCGATTCGTGCGCCGTCCAAGACAGTCGCGCCGATGCCGATTAAACTTCCGCGTTCGACATAACAGCCGTGCAGCGTGACGCGATGACCGAGCGTTACTTCGTCTTCCAAAACGGTCGGATGCGTTTTGCCGGAAACGTGAATAATCGAACCGTCCTGAATATTCGTCCGCTCGCCGACGCGAATATAATTGACATCGCCGCGAAGAACGCAGT
>JALYQJ010000376.1 GCA_030855875.1 Acidobacteriota bacterium | reverse complement strand
CTGATATTCCAGGGATAATTGGCAACCCAGTAAAGACAACCCCAAACGATGATTGCCGTTATCAATTGTCCGAGAATTTTTTGCCAGCCGGTCAAACCCAAACTGCGCTTTTTGACGATTTTTATGTAATCGTCCCAAAATCCTATAGCTCCGAAAGCCGTTGTCGCGCCGAGCGCGAGCCACAGATACAAACTGTCGAGCCGCGCCCAGAGAATCGTCGAAAGAAAAACCGCGCCCAAAATCAAAACTCCACCCATCGTCGGCGTTCCTTTTTTTGCGTGATGTTCCGCCGAAAGTTCTTCGCGGATTTCCTGTCCGACCTTTAAATCCGACAGTTTCTTTATCACTTTTCCGCCGAAAAGAAGCGAAATCAGCAAAGCCGTAATCGTCGCCCAAGCCGTGCGAAACGTGACGTATTGAATGACGTTCAAGCCTTTGAACAAATAAGATTCGCTCGCCGCGCCGTATTGCTTGAAAATGAGTTGATATAAAAAGTAATAAAGCATCTTCGGATTTTGGATTTTAGATTTTGGATTTGCGATTTGCCGCCTGATTTAATTCCGACAATACTGCTCACCGCTTACTGCTCTCTTCTTTCAAACTTCTCCAATATTTTTTCAATCACTTTTTCCGTCCGCACGCCGCGCGAACCTTTCACTAAAACCGAATCGCCGGATTTGATTTCATTCGCCAGAAATTCACCGGCTTCGACGGACGAATCGAAATACATTGCTTCGTCTAATCCGGCATTTTTCGCGCTCTCGACCATTTCACGCGCCAAGCCGCGAACGCCGATTAAAACGTCAATGCCGGATTGCGCCAGTTTTTCGCCTGTTTCGCGGTGAATTTCGCTTTCCTGCGAACCTAATTCGAGCATTTCACCGGCGACGACGATTTTTCGTTTCGCGCCCGCACTTCCCGACAGTAAAGTTTCGACCATCGAAAGCAACGCACCCGGATTTGAATTGTATGAATCGTTAATGACGGTAAAATTTTCGGCAAAATGCAGAACTTCTCCGCGCTGCGACGGCGGCGCGACGGTTTTCAGCGCGTCGGCAATGCGCTGCGCTGACATTCCGAAGCTATAACCGACGGCTGACGCGGCGAGCGCATTCAAAATATTGTGTTTCCCCGACAACGAAAAAACCACTTCGGCTTTGCCCTTCGGAACATTTAACATAAAGCGCGTTTCACCAAATCGCGCCACGTCAACTTCGCCGGCGAATACGTCCGCCGTTTGCTCGATTCCAAAAGTTATCGTGTCGCCTTTTGAAAGTTCGCGCATTGCCATAACACGAAAATCGTCAGCGTTTAAAACGGCTGTTCCGCCCGTTTTCATACCTTCGATGAGTTCGGCTTTTGCTCGCGCCACATTTTCTATCGAGCCGAGATGTTCGACGTGAACCGGCAAAACATTGAGCGCAACGGCGACATCGGGCGGCGTAATTTTGCACAGACGCGCGATTTCTTTGTTCGGCGTGGACATTCCCATTTCGAGAACGGCAACGTCATAACTGTCGTCTTTCGCCAGATTCAAAACCGTCAGCGGAAGTCCCAAACCGTTGTTATAATTTTTGAGATTTCGCAAAATTTTTCTGCCCGAATACGCCAGAATGTGCGCCGTCAATTCCTTCGCCGTCGTTTTGCCCGCGCTCCCGGTAATCGCCACGACCGGCTTATTCCATTCGAGATAAACACCGTGGGCGAGTTTTTGAAACGCTGAAATCGTATCCGACACGAAAATTAAACGGTCGGAAAATTTTTCGAGTGCTTGACGATATTCTTCGTATTTGTCGGGACGAATAACGCAGGCAACCGCTCCTTTTGCAAACGCCGAAACCGCATAGCTTGCTCCGTCCGCAAAATCTCCGTTGAAACAATTGTTTTGAAAATCCGGCTGTGAAAGCGCAAAAAAGACGTTTCCCGCTTCAATTTCACGAGAATCAATCACGAATGATTCTACTTCCGCTTTAAAAAGGGCGGAATCGAGGCGGGAAGCATCCGCTTCCATATATTTTATTGCGGTTTCAAGTTTCAAGTTTTTTGTTTCGCCCGCTCGCCCGAAGATTTATTTTTCGTTTCAATCTTCGGCTTTCCTATCATTTGCGTCGTCGGTTTTTGTTTTAATTTTTCTACTTGTTCTTTTCTTTCTTTTTTCTCGCCGCCGTTCGGCACTTTAGTTTCTTTTACCGCTACTTTTTTCGATTCGTTTTTTATTTCGCTCGTCGCTTCGCTTTTTACCTGCTTCAAAGATTTCGGTTTGTCGCTCTCGATTGCTTTTTTATCAATCTCAAGCACAACCTGTTCATCAACCGGCGTTTCCGCATCGTTATCGTTCCAACCGAAAATATCTTCGTTCAGCGTTGGAATCAAGCTCTCGGTTTCCGTCGGAATTTGTTCCGCCGTCAGCGTTTCCTGTTGAATATTCGCATCGGGAACGATGTTCATTTCCGGCAAAATCTGTTCGGCGATTTCACGGAAAACCGGCGCGGAAACCTGTCCGCCGTCACGCGCTCCGCCCTGCGGCTCGTCCATTACGACGGCAATGACGACCGAAGGATTTTCCGCCGGAGCCATCCCGATAAATGATGAAATGTATTTGCTCGAATCAACTCTCTTAGTTTTTGGATTGAATTTCCACGCGGTTCCCGTCTTGCCCGCCGAGGTGTAACCGTTTAATTGAGCGCGTTTACCCGTGCCTTTAATAACGACTTCGCGCAGCATTACGCGCAAACCGCGCGCAGTTTCAGCCGTCACGACCGGAGTTTTTTCCGATTCGGTCGCGCTGAATACGTTTCCGTCTGCATTGCGAATTTCTTTGATAATGCGAGGCTGAACCCGAACACCATTATTGGCTATCGTCGCAAAAGCCGTCGCCATTTGCAAAGCCGAAACTCCAATTTCATACCCGATTGACATTGAAGCCAAACTGTCGCCCTGCCATACGCTCAAAGGGCGAACGATGCCTTTTGCCTCCGCCGGAAGCTCGATGCCGGTTTGCTTTCCGAAGCCGAATTTTTGCAGATAACCGAAGAATCTTTCCTTGCCGAGTCCGAGTCCGGTTTTGATCGCTGTGACGTTGCTCGAAACCGCCATCGCTTCGGGATAAGACATCGTTTTCTTAGAATGATGATCGCTGATACGGTGTCCGGCAACTTCTATGGAATTGCTCGATAAATGAACTGTGCCGTCGGCGCGAATGACGTTTTCGTTGACCGCGCCGCTGTAAGTTATCAATTTGAAAATCGAACCGGGCGAATAATTATCGTGAATGGCGCGATTGACGTAGTTTTCCGAGGAAAATTC
>JALYQJ010000372.1 GCA_030855875.1 Acidobacteriota bacterium | reverse complement strand
GACTTCATACTGAAAGCGAGTTTCATTGACCGTTTTCGGATTGATAATCATCGTTTCGGTCAGACGAAATTCGTGTTCGGTGTTTTCGACATTGAATGCCCGCGAAGGCAGCGACGTTTCACTAATTCCCCGATTTTCAACCGAGTTGCGCGTGTAACCGTATCGAGCAACCAACGTGTTGTTTTGATTTATCTGATAATCGAAACGCGGACTGATTGAAAGCCGACGACTCGGAACCTGAAATTCTTCGTTAAAATTAGCGAAATTTAATGACGGGTCTAAAATGAGCGCGTTGACGACGGCGTTGCTGTCATCTTCGCGGTTAGTGATGTCGAAGAAAAACGACGACTTCCCTTTTTGGATCGGACCAGAAATATTTCCGCCGTAAAATCTTCTTTGACTCGGCGCACGATTGAGCGCGAAAGGATTGCGCGAATTTAAACGCGCATCGCCGAAATTAAAAAACGCCTGCCCGCGCCATTTATCGCTTCCGGGTTTGGTTAGAATTTCGATTCGTCCGAAACCTAAACGGTCGTATTCCGCCGAAAACGGATTTGAATTGATGCGAATTTCGCGGATTGATTCGCGCGGCGGAAGTCTGCCGCCGGTAAAACCGTCAATATAAATTTGTCCGCCGTTCGGTCCGGCGGAAGGTCCGGCTAAAGCCTGCAACGCCGCTTCGAGTTCATCCGGATCGTCGGGCAAAGCTTCTAATTCGGCTTCGGATAAAACCGTCGCTCCGGCATTATTATTCGGATCGTTTGAAACTTCGTTGAGATTCGACACTTCGACTTGTTCTTCAACGCCTTCGACCGTCAAAATTACGTTTAATTCTTCTTGACCACCGGCGGCGACTTCGACCGCCGCGTTTTCATAAAAAGCGAATTTTGCCGCGCTGACGCGAACCGTATACTTTCCGGGCGCAAGTCCGTTAATCGTAAATTCGCCCCGCTGATTGCTCGTTGTGGTTTTTTCTTTTCCGTCGGCGGCAACCGCTATGACGCTTGCACCAACGACCACCGCACCGAGCGAATCGGCAACCTGACCTCGTAAACTTCCCGTTTGCTGCGCGAAAACCGTCGAACTTATAAATAAACTTATAATTCCCAATGTAAATAATGATTTAATGAATTTCATCTCACTCCGTCTGTAAATAATTGTAAATAAATAGATATTATCAAAAACGGAAACGCAGATACTGCTCTGCGTCTCCGTCAAAATAGGTTGTAAAGTTATGGAAAATCTACGCCGTCAAGTCCGGGAATATTAAGACTGCTTTGTCCGCCCTGACCGCGCTGACCGCCGCCGTTTCCGGCTGTTGCCTGCGCGGTTCTTAAAAACGGTTCAACGCCGGCAAGTAATTTTATCGCCGTAATGCGGGTCGAATCGGCAGATTTTGTGCTGGAAACGGCAATCATATCGCCGAATTTTAAGTCAGCAACCGTAATATTCGGAAAGCGTTCGAGCATATCGTCAATTCCGCCTTGACCGCCGCGCATTCCGCCGCGTCCCTGTCCGCCTTGATTTCTGTTTTCGCCCTGCGGATTTCCTGTCTGCGGCGGTCTCATTCCGCCGTCCGGTCGGTTTTGCCCTTGTCCTGCCGG
The DNA here is from genome assembly GCA_030855875.1 of Acidobacteriota bacterium. Taxonomy (GTDB): domain Bacteria; phylum Acidobacteriota; class Blastocatellia; order Pyrinomonadales; family Pyrinomonadaceae; genus SXVE01. Next base: position 5,341 of record JALYQJ010000372.1, on the reverse strand, counting down.
TCTGATTCCGCCGCCTGCGCCGCCCGCCGCTTGCATCATTGCCATTCTCTGCGCCATTTCCTCGGGAAATTTTTTGAGCGTCGAAGATTGACCGACGGTAATCGTGACATCTTTTTTTGTTTGAAAATCGGCGATGACGACTTCGCCTTTTGCCGCGTCAATCGTTTTGACCGTTCCGGCGACGGTTTGAAACGCTCCGGTTAGAACTTCTTCCGCCGTAAACGCCGCGCCGTCCGCGCTTTTATCGCCTAATGCCCGCAGCATATCGCCGGGTTTTATTTCCGAAACCGAACTCGCTTTAGTTTCGCTGTATTTGACCGAATCCGGCGCGTAACGGCGAAATTTTGCATTTTCCTTCGGCGTTAAAACGACGTTGCTGCTGTTTGCCAAACCGCGAACTTCAATCGTGATTTGTTTGTTCTGCGGATTGACCGAAACGACTTTGCCGGAAACTCCGCGCGTGCGCCATTGTTCGCTTTCTTTGGTTTGTTTCTGAGCGATGTCGGTTTTCGTCATCAAATAAACCGATTTCGCCGGCATCGTTTTTTTATCGGCTGCGAAAATTCCGCTGACAGCCAATCTGTCACCGACCGCGATTTCCTGAAACGTCGAAGCAACCGCCGCTTTTAACACCGGATTTTCAGGCGGAACGCGCTTAAATTCGGTTTTACCCGAAAGCACGACATCAACCGAACCGTCTTTTGTTTGCAAAACAATCTTGCTTTCGGTCAAAGATGTCACGTCGCCGACTAAAACCGTCGGACGCATAGAATTGTCGGGCGTTTGCGCCGAAATTATCGAAAACAAACCTAAAATTAAAGTTAAAGAGAAAAATAAAACTGTTTTTTGACGCATATTTTATATTTTTAAAATGGTTCCTAAATGTCTAAACGCAGCAACGTCTGAAAAGTTGCCGGTAATGTTAAGTTGTTAAGACGTAATTCAGTCAGCGAAGGTTTGATGTTTAATGTAAAGAATTGTCAAGAGTTACGGTGAATTTAACGGTTGATTTCGTAAAATTTATGCGGTGAAAATCATTGGTTATAAAGGCTGTGAAATTATCCCGTTTAATCAGCGGGTTATAGCGAAATAAATCAACTTTTTTGCCAGACATTTGTCGAGCGTCCGGTTAGAACAAGACCGATTCCGGCGGCGAAGAGCGAGAGCAGTGCAAAAGTCCAAACGTATGGAATCGAAAGCAAAATCGTCCAGACAAAAACGCCGATGAAAATCGCCAGCGTTTCCGAGCGGTGTTTTTCACCGACAAATTGTTTTTGCAGCATTTTGCCGACGCTGACCTGCATTGCGACGCGCCCGAAAACATACGCAAGCATCAGCAAAACAAACGACATCAACCCGAAAATCGCGCTTAAATAACTCGGTAAAACGCTCAAACTTCCGATCACCGTGATTGTCGTTAAGACAAAAGAAACAAAACCGATAGCGAAAACTTTCAAGGTCGAAATCTGAAAACGGGCAATCGCTCGGCTGACGGCACCGGGCGCAAGCGTCGTTAAAGCCAACGAAACAATAAACCAGAACAGCATTAGAAGCAGACTTTTAGCAAAAAAGGCGAGAGAAAAATCAGGTGAAAAAATTTGAGTCGGATTTTGGGTTAAATTGCGTAGTTCTTCTTCGTAACCCGCATACATTATCGTTTCTTTGCCTTCGGAGCGAAGCGGTTTTTTGCTTTCGGGATGATAAGTTCCGCCGAAAATAATCACGTCGCCGCCGATAAAAGCGTTTTCCTTTTGTGTTATCGAACCGCCGATAGCGGCAACGTCGCCTTCGACTCTGCCTTCGATAATCACATCGCCGCCAAATGACAAAACGCCTTTCGCCTGATTTTTGACAATCACGGTTTTGCCGAAAGCGAAGACTTCCATTTCCGGCGCGTCGTCAATAATTAACGTATTTTCATCGGGCGAAGTGGAAATTTGGGTTTGCGCTAAAAGCGTAATCTGGCAGAGAAAAATCAGAGCTATTCCGCAAAGCGTCTGCCATTGAAGAAATTTCGGATTGATAAAAATGTCGTTGAACGTCGTCGGATAATTCACTTTTTAATTGTCGGTAATCCTAAATTCTTTTATAGCGAAACAAAAGGCGCGAAAAAACGAGCGCGGAGAATCCGAACGCAATCGTAATCAGCACGAGCGAAGCCGCCGAATTGAAAACGAACCGGAAACATAACGAACGCAAAATGACCGTCGCTCCGATGGCGACATCAAACATCAGATGAGTGATAAAACCGCCGATTGCCAAAAGCTGATCGACGACAACCGTCGAAGAAGTCAAAACATTTTTCGCCTCGCTGCCGAAACCGACAAAAACTAATAAGAAAAGAGCCGAACAAATAAACAAAGCGTTGTATCGTTCGTTCGGACGACGCAAACCGCTGACGCGGCTTTCGGCATTGGCGACGACGACTTTCGTAAAATTTTCGGGCAGCTCGATTTCATTTTCTTCCAATGCGAAATCCAGAGCGCAGAGAAGTTTTTTCTGCTGATTGAGTTCTTCGGCGCAATCTTTGCAGACGGCAAAATGAATTTCCAATTCGAGTTCTTCACGCGGCGCAAGTTCGCCGTCAATATACGCGGCGATTTCCGCACGCGGACAATCATTTATATTTTGTAAATCCTGAAAATTCATTCTTTCCGTTAATAAATTACTTCAAAAATTTAATCGTTAAAGGATATTCCCAAAATTCGCCGTTGTTGGCTTTGATCGCGCCGACAATCGGGAAAACTATTCCCGTCACGAAAAGCGCGATAAAACCCAAAAATCCGATTAAAACAAACGCTAGAACAAAACTGACGACGCTGTAGATCAGCGCGGAAAGCATCCAATTAACGATCATTTTGCCGTGCGCGTCGAGTGCCGGAGTTTTATCCTTGTTCATTTGCCAGATGATAATCGGCGCGATTACGCCGCCGAACGGAACGATAAAATTTAGTAGCTGCGACAAATGCAGAAACATTCCCGTCTGCTTTTGTTCGGTTGTTTGCAGTTGCGTCGGCGGCTGGTATTGCATACCGTAATTCATAAATTTTCTCCTTCTCGCTAAATTCCCGTAAACCCTCTTTCGACAAACATTTCGCGCATCATTTCACGCGCCCTGAACAACCGATTTTTGACCGTTCCGAGCGGCAGATTCGTGATTTCCGCGATTTCGTCGTAACTCATATCGCGCGTGTGACGCAGAATTATCAAATCACGATAAGCGGCGGGCAGACAATTTACGACCGCCTCGATTTCGTTGCGCCATTCGGTATGCTCTCGTTCCTGTTCCGGTGTCGGACGCGAATCTTTGATTTGCAGTTGATATGTGCCGTCCTCGCTTTCGGTTTCGAGGCTTTGATGGCTGACCGAATTGCGCCGCATATAATCAATCGCGGCATTATGCGCGATGCGGTAGAGCCAGGTTGAAAACTTATATTCGGAACTGTATTTAGTCAGCGAATTGTAAACCTTTATAAAAACTTCCTGCGTTACGTCGAGCGCGGCATCGTAATCCGAAAGCATCCGGTAAACATAGCTAGTAATCGGGCGTTGATAGCGGCGGACGAGTTCTTCAAAACCGTCTTCGCGCCCGCTGATGGCATTTGCAATCAGTTCGATGTCGGACAAAGTTTTAATATTTTGCATTGCTAAAGTTTGGATTGCCATAATGCACGGGTTATACGAAGGATTTTTAACCGCAGTTTCAAAAATAATTCCAAATCTCAGATTCCAGATTCCAGATTATAGGAAGTTATTGAAATAATTCATTCTACTTTGAACCTGAAATTTGGAATTTGGAATCTGTAATCTGAAATTTATCGTAATCCTAAAGCCGCTAAACCGGCTGGCGCGGCGATGTCGTCAAAACTCAGATTGCTGACGGGAAGATTTAAGCCGACATCTTCGGGGCGCAGAATATTCAAAGCCTTTCCTAGTGCTTCGGCGGAAATTTCCCTGATTTTGGCGGGAACAAAATCCTTGCCGATAATAAGAAGTTTTTCGAGCAGATTTTCGCTTTCGCCGCCAGCCAGACGGTCGCGGTAAAACATCAAAAGACGAAAAATTTCGTCGTCGCGTTCGCTTTCGATGCAAGTGACGGTTCGCACGACCGCCGGTTCGTCGCCGCGCATCAAAAGCGCGGTGAATCCGTCGGTTTGCGAGCTGATTAAAAGCGCATCGTCTTTGCGGCTGCTGTCGGTCAGCCATTTCGATTCGCTGACGGCGCGCGGTAAGACCAGACCGGCTTGCCAACCCTGCGTTTCAAATAAAGTTTCGTATTCGTCAATCACGGAAAGTTTGACGGCGGTCGCAAAATATCTGGATTTCCCGTCGCGGTCGGCGGAGATTTTTTGCCGCGAAATTCTCAGTTCACCGGACGACGCGCCAAAAACCTGCTCGGATTTCCAGTCAAGAATCTCCGACAATTCATTCGACGAAGCCGGTTCCGTGTCGAGCGTTAAAATCGCCGTTCGCGCCGTGTTGCTCGGCAGCGAAACCGACCAGCGTTTTTGATTTCTCAAACCGGCAGTTTCGACGACTTCATCGAGCATAACGCGCATTTCTTCGATATTGGCGATATTTTTTTCCAAAAAACTCGGCGTGAGCAGATTAACGGGCAATTCGACCGTCGCGGCTTGCTTGATTCCGTATTGACCTCTGCCTTCTTTTTTCAAAGCCAGAGCCGTAATGCTTTCCTTTTCCAAGCCGAGCGCGGCTTTCGGATAATTCGGTCGGGTTAATGCTGATAACATTTTCTTTTAATGGTGAATTTTTTAATGGTGAATGGTGAATGATAAATGATAAATGACTAAGATTTCCTTCATTCATCATTTATCATTCACCATTCACCATTAGATTAATATTCGTCGAATTTTTTGCCTTCGCTGTCTTCGCCGTCAGCCATACTTTTAACGTCAGTCAAACCTTGATTGCCATCAGACGAGTTTGTGTCTTCGCCTTGAATTTCCTTCCATTCGGCTTTTTCGGTAATCGGATCAACCGGCTTTTCGCGCAAATATTTTCCTTGGACTAAATCGTCAATTGATTGCGGCAATTTGCCTTTGTCGGCAGAATATTGGTCAATCGAACGACGCATCTGCCAAAGATTTTCCTGCAAAACGGTTTCGCGCGCGTGCTGAACGCTGCGCTGATAAGTCGGCATCACAACCGAAATCAGAATGATGAGAATAAACATCGTAATCATCAATTCCAGCAGCGAAAAACCAGCTTCGATTTTAGATTTGTCTTTGGTCTTCGGTTTTTGGTTTTTGGTCTTCGGACTTTGAACCTTGAACCCTGAACCTTGAACCTTGAAAAACTTACCAATCACTATATTAAATAT
>JALYQJ010000239.1 GCA_030855875.1 Acidobacteriota bacterium | reverse complement strand
AAAACATTCGTTCCGGTAATGTCGGACGGCATTAAATCGGGCGTAAACTGAATCCGCGAAAACTCCGCGCCGATAATTTGCGCGAGCGTTTTAACCGTCAAAGTTTTCGCCGTTCCGGGAACGCCTTCGAGCAGCGCGTGTCCTTCGGCGAGAACGGCGACGAGAATTTGTTCGATAACTTCTTCCTGCCCGACGATGACTTTGCGAAGCTCGTTTAGAATATGTGCGATGGTTGAAGGTGTGTAAGTCAGCATTTATTAAGTATAGAAGTTACGCAGTTAATGCGGAAGCCCGCCACGCACGTAAGGGGCGCAACGGTAACGAAAAACACGCTTACTTCGTCTGTGTTTCTGCAACCGTGTAATTCCTATTAAATTCAAATGCCGTTGTTCGAGTCTTTTTTGACGGCGAGAATTTTTTGTTCTTTGATGACTTTCTTTAACCAGTCAGGATTGTCAGTTTCCTTGATAGATTTTTCAAACCACAGTTTTGCTTCGTCAAATTTTTCGGCGCGGCGATTTAGTTCTGCAATTAAATAGCTCAATACTCCGCGAACATTTTGTTCCGGTTCTTTTGCTTCTAGTGACTTAATGAAATACCGGCTCGCCGAAAGTTGTAATTGTTTGCGTTTGTCTTGTTGTGTTTTGTCGTCACGCAGAAGATAACTTCCAAACAGATATAAGTTTCCGATTTGATCATTCTTCTTTTTTTGATATTCGTATATTTTGGCGGCGAATTCACATTCTTCAAGATGATTCAAATTTTTGTTTTTTTGAAGTGGAGTTAATTCGGCAAAAACCCATTTTTTGAAATTGTCGTCGTAGGTTTTCTTGAAATCTTCGTCGTAACCGGCGAAGTGACATTTAGGGCAAGAGTGAATAAGGTCTTCGTAATAACTGCCGATTGCGCCCTTCTTTTGAAAATCAAGATACGAACCAAAGGTTGTCATACTTATCGTAACGATAGTTTTGAACTTGGTTTCGTCAATCGGACATTTCATTTCTATTTGGGCTGAAGTGTGGGCTTGAGAAGCGATTGAAAAAAATAAAATTGTCAATGCAATTGCTGCGCTAAACTTTGTTGTGGCTAACATAATTTTTCTCCTAAGTTTGTTTTTCATAAGATAGCTGATAATTTCGTCAAGGAAAAGCCGCCGGCGTATTCAGCGTTTAGGCGTGTCAAAGTAAAAATATGATCTTTTGAAATTGAGAAAATAATTGACTTTGCAAATTATCACTCCTAGAATTGAGTAACCTTTAATTTGTCGTGAAAAAACAACAGCAGCCTGTAACGATTGAAAGCATAAAAGCGGCGCACACCGAAAGACTGGATGAAATTCGCGCTCGTCTGGCGGAGTTTGAAGCGGTTTGGGCGGGCGAACCGGACGAGCGTCTGTGGGAGGAAATGGTGTTTTGTTTTTTTACCGGCGGCTGTTCGGCAAAAATGGGACTTCGTTCGATTGAAGCCGTGCGACCGCTTTTGATAACGGGAACGCACGACGAATTGATGAACGCGCTGGTCGGCAGACATCGTTATCCGCGGGCGCGTTCGGGTTATATCGTCGCATCGCGTGATTTTTTGCAGGAACATTGCGGTTTGCAGCTTCGTAAAAAGCTGCAAAGTTTTGAAAACCCTTTGGAGCGGCGCGATTGGCTGGTCAAGGAAAAGCGTATCAAAGGTTTGGGCTATAAAGAAGCGAGCCATTACCTGCGAAATATCGGACTGAAAGGCTACGCGATTCTCGATAAACATATTCTGCGGAGTTTGGCGGAACTCGAAATAATTGATGACCCGAAGCCACCAAACACCAGATCGAAGTATCTGATAATTGAAGATAAACTGAAAAATCTTGCCGAAATTACGCAAATTGATTTTGATGAGTTGGATTTGGTCTTGTGGTCAATGAAAACAGGCGAAATTCTTAAGTAGATTCTAAAAGCAATCGGAAATCAATCGAAAAAGACAACTAACCGGAAAGGAGTGTGAATTATGAAATTCGATGTTTTTTTAAACGATATTTTTTTTCTTCCTTTCCGCGTTCGTCGTTTAATCGGCGTAAGTTTGATGACGGCATTTTTTAGTTTTCCGGCGATTTCCGCCGAAGACGTTCAACAAACCGGCGCGGACGAATCCGTGCAATTGATTAAGCAAGCCGGGAAATTATCAAAAAAGGGAGATTACGCCGAAGCCGAAAAACTTCTGCGTCGCGCCGTCGAATTGGATCCAAACGCATCCGCCGCCAAACTCAAACTCGCCTATATGCTGGTCAAACAGAGGCGTTTGATCGAAGCCTACGACTTATCGTTTCCGGTCGCCAAAGCCGAGCCGAAAAATTCGTATGCGTATGCCGTTTTGGGTATGACGCTTTTGAATGCGGGAAACTTCAAAGATGCGCGAACCTCGATTTACAATTCGATCAGCCTGAATAAAAAAGAAGCATTAGCCTGGGCGGGGCTTGGAATGCTCGATTTTTACGAAAACCGGATTAGTCAAAGCCTCGAAAGTTTATATGAGTCGGTTTATCACGCGCCGGACGAACCCGACTTTATTTTCGCCTTCGCGCAGGTCGCCGCCCGCGCCGAAAGATACAGAGAATCCGCCGAAGCGTATCGAAGGTTTTTGAGCATATCGCAAGATTCCGACAAAGAACGGCGTGACCGTATCAAAGGACTTATCAGCTTTTTGAGTTTTCTGGGCAACAGACAAGCACTCTATATTTTGGATGGAGAGGAAAAAACGTCGGTTAACTTTGATTTGGTCGGCAATCGTCCGATTATCGAATTGAAAATCAATAACAAGGAACAGCCGCTGCGATTTGTTTTGGACACCGGATCGGGAATTTCCGTTATTTCCGATGCAACCGCCGCGCGATTGAAAATCAAGCCGGTCGCTCGCGGCGGCTTGGCGCGGGGAATCGGTGGTGATGGGAAATTTCAAATCATTTACGGATTTTTGCGTTCGGTTGACATCGGCGAAACGCGAATCAAGAACGTGCCGGTTTATATTCGCAAATTTCACACCGCTAACGAAAAAATTGACGGCTATATTGGGCTTTCTCTCATTTCAAAATTTCTAACGACGATTGATTACGGCAATTTGACGTTTTCACTGATCAGAAAAAATTCCGTCGCAAACATCAAAAACAATAATGATGAATTGTCTTTGCCTCTACGCTTAACTTCGAGCGGGTTTTTGAGCGGCGAAGTGCAGCTCGAAGGCGTTGAAGTTCCGCTGAATTTTATCGTTGACACGGGCGCGAGCATTTCGGTCATTTCAAACGCGCTTGCCGGTTCGCAGGAACTCAGCCAATTTACGAAAGGCGAGAAAATGCGCGTTATCGGTGCCGCCGGAGTTACTGAAGACGTTCCTTCGTTTCTGCTGCCGCGTGTTACGTTCGGAAGTCATTCACGCGAGAGCATCACGGCGGTCGCGCTCGATTTGGATTTGATAAATGAAACGTCCGGGTTTTTGCAGGCGGGAATTTTAGGCGGAAATTTTCTGCGAAATTACCGCTTGACGTTTGATTTTCAAAACTCTAAGGTGATTTTTGTGCCGATTAAAAAATAGTTTAGGATTGAGGATTGAGGATTGAGGATTCAGGATTTGAGATTAAAGAAATACGCTATATTTAAATCTTCAATCCTAAATCCTCAATCCTCAATCCTGAATTATAAAGAAGAATGAAACTCAGTTTGTATTTAGAAACCTCGGTCGTTGGAGCTTATCTCGACAATGGCGAACCTTTTCGGCGGGATTTGACGATTCGTTGGTGGGAACACGAGCTTTTCGAGTATCGCGCTTTCAGTTCGATTCTGGTCGAACGCGAACTCGAACGGGTTGCCGAACCGCACCGAACGGGCTATCTCAACCTTATCAAACCGCTCGAACAACTCGAATGGGTCGAAGAAG